>PKSW01000425.1 GCA_002869465.1 Marinilabiliales bacterium | reverse complement strand
ATATTGTCATGTTGCAATATGTGAATAATGTGGGTACGAATGAAGCAAACATTAGTGGCGTCAGCCAATCCATGCCTGAAGAATTCATCGAGTCAATTCTGCATCATGATGACCTCCTGATGGATCGTTATTTACATGATGAATCGCTTCCAATAGATGATATTCGGAAGTCGATGGCCAAACAAATACTCACAGTCCAACTATTCCCTGTATTATTTGGTTCTGCCAAATTTGATGTAGGCATTGACGAATTGTTGGAAGCTATCGTGCAATACATGCCTGTCGCCAAAGGCGATTCAACTGCCGAAGTATCGGGCATTGTTTATAAAGTGGAGCACGACGATACGAACGGGCGGATGGCAAGCGTGAGACTATTCAACGGATCTTTAAAAAACCGGGATACGATTTTCAATACCAGTCAGAAAAAAGAAGAAAAGATCAGCCAGATACGGAAGTTCAGTGGTTTGAAATACGAGGATACGGGTGAATTGCTTGCAGGTGATGTAGCGGTTTTATACGGGATGAGTACTGTAAAGGCAGGTGACATCATTGGCACGGCAGAAGGCATTCAGGACCCCGTAAGTTTGCAAGCGCCACTGTTAACCGTGAATGTTTTTCCCCAACAACCGGAAGATTATGCTGCGCTTGTAAAAGCCATGCAGATGCTTACTGATGAAGATCCCCTGATCGACTTTCTTTGGTTGCAGGATGAGCGTGAACTCCACATTAAGGTCATGGGTCTTATTCAGCTTGAAATATTGGGGAATATACTGAATGAGCGATTCCAACTCAAGGTAAAATTCGGAAAACCAGGCGTTATATACAAGGAAACCCCTGCTGCTTCAAGCGAAGGATATGAGGAGTATACCATGCCGAAACCCTGTTGGGCGGTCGTCAGGTTTAAAATTGAACCCGGTGAAAGGGGAAGCGGTATTGAATATAATTCCCTGGTGGGTGTGAACCAAATCGCACAGCGTTATCAGAATGAAATTGAAAGGACCATTCCGCTGGCACTCGGCCAAGGCAATCATGGTTGGGAGGTAACCGACCTGAAGATCACATTAGTTGGTGGTGAGCATCACAATATCCATTCACGTGCAGGCGATTTTGCAGTAGCCACACCCATGGCCATCATGAATGGATTACAAGCGATTGGAACTACCTTACTCGAACCGCTGCTGGATTTTACCATCACCGGACCGGAAGAAGACTTGGGTAAAGTGATCAGCAGCCTGACACAATTGAGGGCTGAAATCGGCAATCCCATGCTGTCAGATGAAAAGTTCAGCCTGAAAGGAAGCATACCTGTGGCTACTTCATTGGATTATGCAGCCCGATTAAGTGCCCTCACCAGCGGAAAAGGCAAGCTGTCTTCCCGTTTTTCAGGATACCGGCCATGTGCATTAGAACAGGGAGCCTCCACCCCATTCAGGGGCATCAGCCCACTCGACAGATCAAAATATATTTTACAGGCCCGCAAAGCTTTATAAGAGGATAATGAACAAACCAAAGACCCGATCATTAGAGGTAACAGAAGCATCAGAAAACAACCTGAAAAAAGTTAGTGTCAGCATTCCCCATAATTCGCTGACCGTCATCACCGGTGTTTCCGGCTCGGGAAAATCCAGCCTTGCTTATGATGTCATATTCAAGGAAAGTCAGCGGCGGTTTTTGGAATCTTTTTCATCCTATTCGCGTCAGTACATAGGTAAATTGGAGAAACCCGAAGTAAAAAGCATCAGCGGATTGCAAGCTGCGCTGGCCATCAACCAGAAAGCATCAGTAGCGAATCCCCGGTCGACCGTAGGCACCATGTCGGGTATTTACGATTACCTGCGCTTGCTATTTGCCCGGACAGGCATTGTCCACTGTGTGCATTGCCATCAGATCATTAAAAACAAGAAAACAGACCGTTGTGAAAACTGCGGAACGGTATACCCTGAAATTCAGGCTAAATTATTTTCATTTAATGCCACCTATGGAGCTTGTCCCCATTGCAAAGGACTGGGCATTACCGAACAAATCGATCCGGAAAAACTGATTGCCGATCCAAATAAAACCCTCCGGGAAGGCGCATTGGTTCCAACCACACCCACCGGCTATATCGTGTATTCGCAGGTCAGGGTAGACGAGTTGGACAAAGTTTGCAGGGCGCATGGTTTTTCCGTCGACATCCCCTGGACTGAACTCACAGAAGATCAACAAAAGGTGGTTATGTATGGGAGCGATCGGATCAAGATCCTTTTTGGCAAACATTCGCTCGAATCGCGTTTAAAATGGAAAGGCATTACCGCCAAACCTCGTGAAGAAGCTTATTACAAAGGTATGATCCCCATTATGGGGGAGATATTGCATCGTGATCGCAACGACAATATCCTGCGGTTCGCCAGCACCTTCACCTGTAATGCTTGCCATGGAAGCCGTCTCAGGCCGGAGGCTCTTTCCGTCTTTATTGATGGTAAGAATATCAGCGAATTAAGCCAGATGCCATTATCTGAATTGTATGAGTTCCTAAATCACCTGACTCACACCATTTCAGACCAGGAAGTCACGGATCACATCCTCCTTCATGCCATCAAACGACTTGAATACCTGCAACTGTTAGGGTTGGATTACCTGAGCCTGTCACGTAAATCCACCACATTATCTGGTGGAGAAGCCCAGCGGATCAGGCTGGCATCGCAGGTCGGCAGCGGCCTCCAGGGCATTTTATATATTCTGGATGAGCCTTCCATCGGTTTACATCCAAGGGATAATAAAAGACTGCTGAAAGTGCTGCAATCTTTGCGCGACAATGGAAACACCCTATTGGTGGTTGAACATGATGAAGAGACCATTAAATCAGCCGACTACCTCATCGATATAGGCCCCAAAGCAGGCATCCACGGCGGTGAAGTGATTTACCAGGGCGACACCTTCAAGCTTTTAAACAACAAGAACAATTACCCCGGAAGTCTGACAGCGAGCACCATATCCATTGATGCTGACAAGAGAGTTTCTAAAATTTCCAGAGCTGGTGATGGCTTCCTCAGCATCCGTGGTGCTTTCAAACACAATCTTAAAAACATTGATGTCGATTTCATGCTGAACGCTTTTAATGTAGTCACTGGTGTTTCCGGAGCCGGAAAATCAACGCTGGTGCACCACGTACTTGT
>PKSW01000222.1 GCA_002869465.1 Marinilabiliales bacterium | reverse complement strand
TTCTTTTATATGCTTATCAAATTAGCAACTGACGAAGCAGTGCCCAGCCACGAAAAAGCCAAACTGATTCTGGCTATCGCGTATTTCATTTCGCCAATCGACCTATTACCTGAAGCATTCTTAGGCCCCATAGGCTACCTTGATGACCTTGCACTTTCTGCCTATGTATTGAACGGGATCATCAATAAGGTGTCTCCGGAAATCGTTCAAAAATATTGGGTCGGTGACGGAGAAGTGCTTTTAGTGATAAAAGGTGTGTTGGCCAAAGCTGATGAGATGATCGGTTCTGGGCTTTGGAAAAAAATTAAAAAAACAGTGAATTAATACAACTTAATAAAAGCGCCTCTGATCACAGGCTCAATTAAGTTATTAATTCCTGTAAATAACCTTTACTGTCTTAATTTGGTCTTCAGTTCTAAATTGAATAAAATAGATGCCAAATGCCAAATCAAGCGAAGGTTTCCAATGCTTTATCCCTTCTTGTATTTCGCACACAATATTTCCTGACATATCATAAATAGTAATTCGTGTATCATCAGGACATTCAAGCCTACAAAGTTGTGAAAATGGATTTGGATAAACAACAAAATCAATAGCCTTTTCTGATTCTGGAACTCCGGTCACAAGAATATCCTGGGCATAATATGCATTATTCACCTGGTAATCATCCACATACAATTCAATCAAGTGAGGTCCCGGATCCAGCATGAGCGTGTAGTTGCCACCACCTCTTTGATAAATATGTTCAGTACCATCCACAACCAATTCAGCCCGCAATGGATGTTGTAGCGGATAAGTACACTGCTCCACCCAGTCGATATGCACATTGCCGTCATCTTCATTAAATGAGAATGGGCATTCGAAAGTTACAGGTTCAGCAGGAAACATATGAATATAATGGGTACCCCAGAAACGCATGGGAGAATAAGGCTCAGGAAAAAGCAATTCTACAGCGAGGTATAGATTTCCAGAACCATGAAGAGGGTCTGAAAAAACCCCAACTCTTAGCAAGTTTGCTTCAATGAAAGCTGATTCAACAAATAAATACGGATCACCGATAGGTGATACAAAAACTCCTGTCTGATCTATTACATCAGGCGGGAATACTTCTCCAAGGTCAAAATCCAACATGGCGAATTCCCCGGGTAATATTGCCATCGGATTCATTGCCACTTTTTTATCAGTATCTTCAGCCACAGCAGCAGCACCCGCGGCAGCTAATTCCGTGCTATCATGAGCTGATAATGTTCCATCTGATCCATTTGTAGGGCCTGTTCCTTTCATCACATCCGATGGATTTGCAGCTTCATCTGTATCAGCAAGACCTATAGCATGGCCGAGTTCGTGAGTTGCTAACTCACTTAGAGATAAACCACCCTGATCCTCGCCAATTTGAATAGTTGAGCTGGTTACGTCACCATTGGCATCAGTACTATTGGTGCATAAGCCTAAAGTATCTGATGCAAAGGTGTGCCTGGTAAACGAAATATTTCCCGGAGCATCAGAAGTTTCTCTTAGTCTTGGCACGCTGCCGGCATCATTCCACCTGCTAATGGCTGTCCTTATAGAATCTTTTTCCTCAGCAGTAAAACTCGTGTCAATATAGACTGTAAGAGTATCCGGGTCTCCAGACCAACCTTGATAACCAGGTATTACATCACGATCTGAGCCAAGCCTTACACCTTGCGGCTGACTAAAAAGATAGATACTTGCAGCTGCAAGCAAAGCAATAAGTACAAAGTACTTTTTAATAAAACTAAATGAATTTGTAATTTTTGTTTCCATGGCAGTATAATTAGTTAACAATTTCAAATTAGTGCCCAAAAGATACTTATTATTTGCCTTAAAGTCAAGTAAATATTGGAGATTTTACAAACTCAATCATCCTATAACTTGGTACCATTACCAAAGTCTTTATATTTGCCCGCATCATTATGTTGAACCCGGAAATCCATGAAAAATAAAATTGTTGCATTTTTATCTATTCTCGTTATACTTCTTCTCATTTACCTATTATGGCCGCTGAAATCGTCTGAATTTGCCATCGAATTCAACGAAGAAGCGCTGATTAAAAAGATAGAATTTCTGAATGAAAAGCCTGATCATATGAATGAAAATCGTCCAAATATTTTACTAATTATGGCCGATGATCTTGGCGTTGCCGATGTCTCTCTTTATAAAGAGGGAACTATTGAAACTCCCAATATTGAAAAACTCGGATCGGAGGGAGTTGTTTTTGAAAACGCCTATGTTACATCCCCTATCTGTAGTCCTTCGCGGTCAGCTATTTTTACCGGACGATATGCGCAACGATATGGGTTTCATTTTCAGATGCATGACCGCTACCTGAAAAACAGGCTGGAATATATAGGGTTTAAATATTTTATGAACAGCTATCCCTGGATTGCCAAATGGATGCCTGCAGTACCTGATGAAGAAGCGATTGAGAAACAGGGCCTGCCTCCGACTGAAATCAGTTTGGCGGAATTACTGAAAAAGTATGGATATAAAACCGGATTGGTGGGAAAATGGCATCTTGGCAGTTCAGAAAATAATAATCCTTGTGCATTTGGTTTTGACGAGCAATACGGTTTTATGGCAAGCCACTCCCTTTACGCACCTGAAGATACGCCAGGCATTATAAATCAAAAAATTGATGGCGACTGGACTGATCAGTTCATTTGGGCAGGCCAGCGAAATGGTCCGCATGCTATTTACAGGAACTGTGAGGTGATTGAGGAAGATAACTACCTGACGGATCAGATCACGGAGGAAGCCATCAAATTTATGGATCAAAATAATAGTGAACCTTTCTTTTTATGGGCTTCTTACAACGCACCTCATACACCTCTCCAGGCGCCCGATTACTATGTAAATAAACATATGGATATTGAAGACCCGGTGCGTCGCTTACATGTCGCCATGATCAATAGTCTGGATGATGCGATTGGCCGGTTACTTGAACATATAGAAGAATCCGGACTCGAAGAAAACACATTGATTTTCTTTTTAAGTGATAACGGGGGTGCTGAGTACAACCTGACGACAGATAACGGCCCCTATTTTGGCGGAAAAACCACGGACTTTGAAGGCGGACTGAAAGTTCCCATGATCATGAAATGGAAAAACCATTTGGGAGAAGGTATCAGATACAAGCCCATGGTGAGTTCGCTGGATATTTTTGCAACATCAGTTGCTGTTGCAGAGGCCAAAATAATGCCGGAAAATCCCATTGACGGGATCAATCTATTGCCATTTTTAATGGATTCAACGTCAAACTATCCGCATGATTATTTATTCTGGCAACGTGGATTCAGCAAAGCGCTTCGTTCGAATGAGTGGAAATTGATCCTGAATGAAGAGTCGGGCGACACGCTTCTCTACGATCTTAACAAAGATCCTTATGAAAAAAACAACTTAAGTGCAACACAACGAAAAGTAATGCAGGAATTGTTGAAAGCTCACAATCGTTGGTCAAGTCAAAACAACCATCCACTTTGGCCTTCGATGATTTACTTTTTTAGTAATAAAAATGGCAAGGATTTTTATTTCGATCAATAACATGGTCTGAATTTTTAGTTACAGTAGAATTTAACTGGCATCTCGAACGCAGGCTATTAGCATATTAAATAGATGATGGATAAAAAGCATTTTTCCTGAATGAATATCACTGATGAATATCATTTGATATCAAAATAAAACTTATTAACAACTTATTTTTTTAACTTTCTTTTTATCAGCGTTTTATATATTTACTTTTCTATAATTTTGAAAAATCGGCTCTTTTTAATTAAAAAAACCTTGACATAAATCAATCCTTTTCTTATATTTGCATCGCTTGTTTTGTTTGTTTTTCATAATTGGGCCCACCCTCACGACCATTTGGCAAGGGGTGGGTTTTTTATTTTACACCTAACAGCCTGATTACAAGCATTTTACAGACTTCGCTCCTTTAATCATTTTTTGAATAAAATCATGAAATGCAACTCCTTGCAACAAGGTGACGAGGTATCTTAATGGTATATTTATTTTAATAAGCATCAAGATGCAGGGAATAAAAACCTTTGAGATCCCTTGACTATCGCTCGGGATCAGTTCGGCTAAATGATTTTAAAAACCAAAATCATAGTCTCACTGATTTAGATCCCGATTTCATAGGTTTTTCCTTCTTCGCTTAGCAAGGTTTCCGGAAAAATGGATTGTGCCTGGGTTAAAAGTGCAGATAAATCTTCAAATCTGGCTGAATAATGTCCTAATAATAATTTGCCCACATTTGATTGCTTGGCAATCTGCGCAGCCTGCTCAGAAGTTGAATGTTGTTTTTCAGCAGCCATCTCCTCCATTGTATTATCAAAAGTGGCCTCATGATACAGCAAGGTTGCATTTTCAAGGTATTGAATTAGACTTTCGTTAAAAGCTGTATCAGAACAGTACACGTAAGAAAGTGCAGGCTTCGGTGGAAGTGTGATCTCTTCATTCTTAAAAAGAACTCCTTTTTCCGATTTAAAATCCTCCCCTTTCTTAATCTTCAGTATCTGCTCAATGGTCGGATTAAATGAGGCTACAAATCCTTTGTCAATTCTCAAATCCTCATTTTTCATGCTGATCTTGATTCCCCAAGTGGGCATCCGGTGGAATAATGGAAAAGTCGTAACACGGTAATTTTTATGCACCAGCAGAGGTTTATTTCCCGTTTCCTCCAAAGAGTGAAAAATAAGAGGAAAACGCAATGTTGTATGTGAAACACGCAATTGATGCCCGATAAGATCTTTTAGTTCAGAAGGTGCATATAGATGCAAAGGCGTATCCCGACCAAATAAATGAAAAGTAGAAATAAGGCCGAATATGCCAAAATAATGGTCGCCATGCAGATGACTGATAAAAATATGATCAAGATTCCGGTGTTTGATGCCATATTTGATCATTTGCATTTGGGTTCCTTCGCCGCAATCGATCATCAACTGCATGTCAGTCATCTTCACAATCTGACTGGAAGGGTGCTGATGGGCTGTGGGGACCGCGGAACCATTTCCCAGGACAGTTACCTTAAAATCTGACATCAAATTTGCTATTGGTGTACCCAAAAATAAAAAATCCCCGCCGTTAAGCAGGGATTTAATTCAATACATAAGAAAGGTGTACTATTTTTTAGCCTTTTCTTCTTTTTCCATATCTGTTTTCAGATCGGCGAGTACATCGAGATCACCAAAAGTGGTTTTCTCGAGTTTCTCATTCACTTTCTTTACAGAACGCTTGGCTTTTTTAGCATCTTCTTTGGCTTTATCTGCTTCACGAACTTTAGCTTCCCGTGGGTCTTCTTCAAACAAACGGGTATGTGAAAGAATAATCTTCTTATTGTCTTTTGAGAATTCAATTACTTTGAAATCAGCAGTTTCTTCTGCTTTAATGGTTGAGCCGTCTTCTTTTTTCAGATGTCTTGACGGTACAAATCCTTCAACGCCATAAGGTAGTGATACAACTGCTCCTTTATCATTCACATTGATTACAGTTCCCTGGTGCTCTGAGTCAACTGTAAATACAGTTTCAAATACATCCCATGGATTTTCTTCCAGTTGTTTGTGTCCCAAGCTTAAACGACGGTTCTCCTCATCTATATCAAGAACTACCACTTCAATATCTTCACCTATTTTAGTGAACTCTGCAGGGTGTTTGATCTTTTTCGACCATGAAAGGTCGCTGATATGTATCAAACCGTCAACACCTTCTTCTATCTCAACGAAAATACCGAAATTGGTAAAGTTGCGGACTTTTGCCTGGTGCTTTGAGTTGATCGGATATTTCTCACGGATATCTGTCCATGGATCAGGAATGAGTTGTTTCATGCCGAGCGACATCCTTCTTTCTTCCCTGTCAAGCGTTAAAATAACGGCTTCAACCTCATCTCCTACTTTTAAGAAATCCTGCGCCGTTCTCAAATGTTGTGACCACGACATTTCAGATACGTGAATCAATCCTTCAACACCTGGGGCGATTTCAATAAACGCACCATAATCAGCGATTACAACTACTTTTCCTTTTACTTTATCACCGATCTTCAGGTCAGCATCCAATGAATCCCATGGATGGGGTGTAAGCTGTTTTAAACCAAGTGCAATACGTTTTTTATTATCATCAAAATCGAGAATAACCACTTTTAGTTTCTGATCGAGTTCTACCACTTCTTCAGGATGATTGATACGTCCCCATGAAAGGTCGGTAATATGAATCAATCCATCAACGCCACCGAGATCGATAAATACACCATAAGTAGTGATGTTTTTAACGATTCCTTCCAATACCTGGCCTTTTTCAAGTTTGGAGATGATCTCTGCTCTCTGCTGCTCTAATTCATCTTCGATCAATGCTTTATGCGAAACAACTACGTTTTTGTATTCGTGATTGATCTTAACAACTTTGAATTCCATTGTTTTGTTCACATAAATATCGTAATCGCGGATAGGTTTCACATCAATTTGTGAACCTGGCAAGAAAGCTTCGATGCCGAATACGTCAACGATAAGTCCGCCTTTGGTGCGGCTTTTTACATAACCATTGATAATTTCATCTTTTTCAAAAGCTTCATTGATGCGATCCCATGATTTCAGAATCCTTGCCTTTTTATGAGACAAGATCATTTGTCCGCTTGTGTCTTCCTGGTTCTCAACGTATATTTCAACTTTATCACCAACTTTCAAATCAGGATTGTACCTGAATTCGTTCATTGGGATAACACCATCAGATTTATAACCAATGTTTACAACAACCTCACGACTGCTGAATCCAACAACGGTACCTTCAATAACTTCATGTTCAACAATTGAACTCAACGTATTGCCGTACACGTCTTCAAGTTTTGTTCTTTCTTCAGCTGAATAGGTATCCTGTTTTTTTCCAAGTGCGTCCCAGTCAAATTCTTCTGGTTTCACCTCAGCTTTTTCAGCAACTACTTCTTCTGTTTTTTCCTTTTCTTCTTCCTTAGTTTCTTCCGCAACAACTTCTTCCACTTTTTCTTCAGTAGCTTCTTCTTTTTCAGCTTCCTCAGCTACTTCTTCCTCTGCAACTGTTTCAGCGGCAGGTGCTTCTACTTCTTCCTCAGGATTTTCTTCTTTGGTTTCTTCTGCTAACGGTTCCTCAACTGTTTCTTCTTTTTTTGATGCTTCTACTTCAGCTGTTTCTTCTTTTTCGGCTTTCACCTCTGTAGCTTCCGGAGTTTCTGTAGTTTCCTGAGCTTCATTTTCAACGTTGTCAGCGGTTTCGTTGATCTTCTTTTCGTTTTCTGACATGTAATAATTCTTATGTTTTGAATCAAGCACCCGGTTCAAATGATTCGTAAAACGGATTTAACATTTAATTTATTCGATTTCAAGAATTTAAGCTGAAAATAATAACCTAAACCCGGGCCTCCTAAAATTGGGCTGCAAAAGTAGACATTTTAATCGAAATATTAAAATTTCAAAAAGACAAAATTTTCAGGCCTGATTTTGTCTTATCTTTGGCCCCGGATATATCCCCTGTTTTACACTTAGTTTTTTGAAAACCTGTACATTATAATAATTTGAAATAAATGGCTTTAAACTGCGGAATCATAGGATTGACCAATACAGGAAAAACCACCATTTTTAATTGCATGTCGAACACCAAGGCAGAAAGTTCTGCCTATGCGTTTAGCGCTACAAAATCCAATAAAGGAATCGTGGACGTTCCTGATCCCCGGTTGTATAAAATAGATGAACTGATCAAATCGGAAAAGGTGATTCCTGCAACCGTTGAGATTGTTGATGTGCCCGGTTTGGCAAAGGGCGCCAGTGAAGGAGAAGGTGTCGGAAATAAATTTCTCGCCGACATCCAACAAACGGATGCCCTCATCCACGTTGTAAGATGCTTTGATGATGACAGTTTGCCCCATATAGAGGGTTCTGTCGATCCCGCAAGGGACATTGACATCGTTGATTTTGAATTGCAGGTAAGAGATCTAGACCTGGTTACGCGCAAAATAAAACGTCTCGAAAAGCCTGCAGGCATTGGTGATAAAGATGCCAGGAAAGCGATAGAAGTGTTACATGTTTTTAAAAACCACCTGGAAAATTTTGGAAATGCACGCACAGCACCGGTCAATGAGAATGATTTTGCACATATCCAGGACATGCAGTTATTAACGGCTAAGCCGATGATATATGTGTGTAATGTGGATGATGCTTCTGCCGTAAATGGAAATACTTATGTTGAAGCAGTAAAGAACATTTTAAAAGAGGATCAGAAGGACAGTGTGTTGGTGATTGCCGGCAAGCTGGAAGAAGAAATTGCAGAACTCGACAAAGAAGACAGGATGGAATTCCTCTCAGATGCCAAGCTGGAAGAACCCGGTGTGAATAAGCTGATCAGAGCAGCCTATAAGATTCTGAATTTGCAGTCATTCTTTACTGCCGGTCCCAAAGAAGTACGTGCCTGGACCATCAAAAAAGGCATGAAAGCACCCGAAGCTGCTGGTGTTATTCACAGCGATCTGGAAAGAGGATTTATCAGGTCGGAAGTGATGAAATATGATGATTTTATCGCATTGGGCTCTGAACAAGCTGTAAAAACAGCAGGCAAATTCCACGTAGAAGGCAAAAATTACATCGTTGAAGACGGTGATATTATGCACATCCGTTTTAACGTTTAATCGTAAAAAGCATTCTTTGCTTTTTAAACATTATTAAAAAATCCCTATTTAACTATCGTGATCTTTGTCACATCACTCATGGACCCTGATTCTAACCTGCAATAGTAAACACCATCTGGAAGATCGTTGCCGTCATATTTTAAAATAAAAGAACCCGCCCCTTTTGTACCGGCAACCAGCGTCTTAATGATTTTTCCATAAACATCATACAACTTTACTGAAACGGCTCCTTTTCCGAGGGTCTTATACCTGATCGAAATCAAGCCGGTGGTCGGATTAGGATAACTTTCAATAGAAATATTCTCATTTTTTTGATTCGTTTCATCAACACCTACGAACCATGGGTTGATCTGCGTATAATATACATCCTGTTCACCATTCAATGTATTAGCCCAAGCCAAATGTGCGCAGCACTCATCAGAAACCATATGGAAATAATCGCCCATTTTATTTTGTTGCGGCCAGCCTACATGCGGATCAAATAAACCCGATAATCTTTCATTGGGCGAAAAAGTCTCACCTGCATCTATAGAATAAGAATAATATAGCGAAGAGTTAAATGAGCCTGGAAAAGCATCTCGTGTATCTAACCATACCACATCAATGCGACCATTTGGTGCCACTGACATGGTTCCAAACCACTGCCAATTATTGGTACTTAAATCGTCGTTTACACGAACCGGTTCGCTCCAGGTCTCGCCACCATCAGTGCTCCTGGCAAACATCACATCAAGTGGATCTCCAATAAACTGTCGATTGACTGAGCAAAGCATATATACATTACCATTATACTCTCCTCCAGATTTATCTACAGCTACCCATGTTTGGCCTAACAAGCCTCCGGGATTTGGGCCTTCTCCATTTTCAATATAACCACCGAGATCCACTTCATTAAATCCCCCCCATGTAATCATGGCATCTGGATCCTGAGCATTAACAGATTTTGAAATGATAAATCCACCAGCAATATTTGAGTAACCAGCTACATAAAGCTCACCTTCAGGACCAGTAGCAAGTGTTCCCCAGAATGGTGCACCTGAAATGGTTATACAATCTTCAAATGTCTCTCCGTTATCTGCTGAACGCGTAAAATAACCTGGTTCACAAATACTATAATAGGATGTCCAGTTCGAATAATTGTTCCCCTGCCCAATACCTTCTGCCTGGTCAATAGCCATCCATTGCTTGTCTCCTCCCTGGGCAAATCTACCTTCATCCCACTCAACACCTCCTTCTTCAATAATGAATACATCACACCAGAAGTTATCCTGATTATCAACTGTAAGACTGTTATAATAGAAGTTTCCGTCCGCATCCGAACCCAATACCGGGTCGGAACGAAAAATACCGGGTTCGATCACACCCGGAAATGTCCAGGTTTCTCCGCCATCAAGTGTATAACCATAACCTGCCTGACGGAAATTATTGCTTACATCATCAAATTGTCGCCATCCAATGGCCATCCTGTCAGGATTTGTAGGATCAACAGCTATTGAAGGTTCGTTCGCCGCATCGCCTTCAATATTAAATCCACCTTCATCAACATTCACCTGGTTGGTAAAATAAAAACTACCCCTTTCTCTATAGGCGGGGCTTTTCTTCAAATCTAATACTGACCTTGCAACATATGGATCATCAGAAACTTCATGATGTGACCTGGGATCTAAAGTTTTTATCTGCTTTTGCGAAAATCCAATTTGAACTAATAATAACATAAGACCAGCAAGTAATGGTCCCTCTAAACTGTATTTTGTGAATGTCATTTGAAATATATTCTTAGATAATTGAATGGTTGCTATTTCTTTCTCTAAAATTAGGGAAATATCACTTAAAAAAAAGAAACTTAAAACGATAAAATTAGAATAGAGGATTTTAATTAGACTATTATAAAGTTTCCTAAAATTAAAAAGCCCGAGTTGTTCATAAATTACGGGCTTGTTTCAAATCATCTGGTACACTATTCATTTTTAAAAATGAAGGTACCTTCATCATTATCTATTAAGATTTCTTTTTCGCTACTCACCTCTCCGGCTAGTATCATTTTCGACAGTTCATTCAAAACTCTTTTTTGAATAACTCTTTTTAATGGCCTGGCACCATATTGCGGATCGTAACCTAAAGCGGCCAGTTTGTCAATGGCACTCACGGTTATTTCGATTCTGATATTATTTTTTAAAAGCATTTTCTGCACCTGCTTGAACATCAAACTCACGATATCCCGAATCTCTTTTTTATTGAGCGGTGTAAACATGATGATCTCATCAATACGGTTCAAAAACTCGGGCCTGATGGTTTTTTTCAGCAAGTCCATTACTTCCTGACGTGTGCTATCGATTATTTTATCTTCGTTTGCATCAGTTAGCTTCGAGAATTTCTCCTGGATGATATGTGAACCGATATTGGAGGTCATGATGATGATAGTATTTTTAAAGTCTACTACCCTGCCTTTGTTATCCGTCAAGCGGCCATCATCAAGCACTTGGAGTAAAATATTAAATACATCCGGATGTGCTTTTTCAATTTCATCCAACAGCACCACCGAATACGGTTTGCGCCGGACCGCTTCAGTTAACTGTCCGCTTTCGTCGTATCCGACATAACCCGGAGGTGCACCGATCAGTCTCGAAACAGAATGGCGTTCCTGGTATTCCGACATGTCGATCCGTACCATAGCGTTTTCATTATTGAACAGAAATTCCGCCAGGGCTTTGGCCAATTCTGTTTTACCCACACCGGTCGTTCCCAGGAAAATAAAAGAACCAATAGGCCTTCTCTCATCCTGCAATCCTGCCCTGCTCCTGCGAATGGCATCGGCAATGGCCTCGATAGCCATATCCTGTCCAACCACCCGTGTATGGAGTTCGTCCTCGAGTTTCAGCAGTTTTTCTCTCTCGCTTTGCAACATCCTGCTGACGGGTATTCCGGTCCATTTCGAGACAATCTCCGCAATTTCTTCTGCACCTACTTCTTCATTGATCATCGGGTTACCACCCTGCAGCTCTTGCAGTTGCTTTTGCAATTCTTCCACTTCATTTTCGGCTTCTTTAATCTTGCCGTAGCGCAATTCGGCCACTTTGCCAAAATCGCCATTTCGTTCAGCACGATCTGCCTCAAGTTTATATTCTTCTATGAGTTGTTTGTTGCTCTGTATTTTCTCAACTACTTCTTTTTCAGCCTGCCATTTCGACCTCAGATTGCTTCGCTGATCATTCAGGTTAGCCAGTTCCTCGCCAATGACTTTTAGTTTTGGTTTATCATTTTCACGTTTAATGGCTTCTCTCTCAATTTCAAGCTGACGGATATTTCTTTCTACAGTTTCCAACTCCTCTGGTAATGAATTGATCTCCAATCGCAGTTTTGACGCTGCTTCATCAACCAGGTCGATGGCTTTATCTGGCAGAAAACGATCGGTAATATATCGCTGCGAAAGTTCAACAGCCGAAATGATCGCCTCATCCTTTATCCTCACCTTGTGGTGCGATTCGTAACGTTCTTTAAGTCCCCTTAAAATAGAAATAGCGGATAATGTGTCCGGTTCTGCAACCAGCACGATCTGGAACCTCCTTTCGAGGGCTTTGTCCTTTTCAAAATATTTTTGATACTCCTTTAATGTTGTTGCTCCAACGGCTCTTAATTCTCCCCTGGCAAGTGCAGGTTTCAGAATATTTGCCGCATCCATGGCCCCTTCCGAGGCACCGGCACCCACCAATGTATGAATTTCATCGATGAAAAGAATGATCTCCCCATCCGACTCAATTACTTCTTTAACAACGGCTTTCAACCTTTCTTCAAACTCGCCTTTATATTTAGCACCTGCAATCAAAGCGCCCATATCAAGCGAATAGATTAATTTGCTTTTCAGATTATCCGGCACATCACCATTTACGATCCGGTGGGCGATTCCTTCGGCAATGGCTGTTTTACCAACACCGGGCTCACCGATCAGAATAGGGTTGTTTTTAGTTCTACGTGATAAAATTTGAAGTACCCGCCTGATTTCATCGTTCCTGCCTATGACCGGATCCAACTTTCCATTAGCAGCCAAATCATTCAAATTACGGGCATAACGGCTTAATGAATTGTACTGGTCTTCGGCACTCTGGCTATTCACCGTTGAGCCTTTTCTAAGTTGTTTGACAGCTTCAACCAGCGACTTTTTGTGGATATTATTATCCTTTAGTAAGGTGGATACATTGCCATTTACAGCCAGTAATGCCAGCAAAATATGCTCAATAGAAACAAATTCATCATTGAATTCAGTGAGATTATTCTGCGCTTTTTGCAAAACCTCTTTCGACTCATTTGAAAAATAGGGTTCACCACCAGTCACTTTTGGCAATGAATCGATGATACGGTCGACGGCCTGGTTGAAAACCGGAAAATTAACATCCAGCTTTTTTAGCAAATACGGAATTACATTTTCATCCACTGAAAGAATTGCTTTCAGCAGATGAATTCCGTCGATAGCCTGGTTGCTATTGGCCACAGCTATTTCCTGGGCTTTTTGGATAGCTTCCTGCGATTTTATGGTAAATTTATTGAAGTTCATGATTTATCTTTTTAAAAAGACGTTCTCAAAAAACCGACCACAGCAAAAAAGAGTGTGTTTCAGGAATTATTGTCAGTGATTTTTTAAAATAACTGTCATTTTGTCTTGATTTTTAAGGCGTTACGGAGATTATGTGATAAATGACATCTGATGCAATTAATGTTTTATTTTCGCGATATATTTTTTCATTTTATGCGAGAAGACAACGAAAAGAAAAAGACACTTGTAATGGGCGGAAGTGTTAAGCCCGAAAGATTTGCCAACAGGGCCATCATAAAGCTTCGGGAATACGGGCACCCGGTTGTTTCGGTCGGTTTGAAAAAAGGAAAGGTAATGGATGTGGATATCCAGACCGGAACTCCTGATTTTGAAGATATTCACACGGTAACCCTCTACCTCGGCCCGAAGAACCAACCACAATATTACCCATATATAACAAGTTTAAAACCAAAGCGGATCATTTTCAACCCTGGTACGGAGAATCCTGAATTTTTTGAACTCGCTGTAAAGAATAATATCCAGGTGGTGGAATATTGCACATTGATTTTACTGGATACGAATACTTTTTAAGCGCAAATGAAGTTCTTATTATCATTACGGGATTTATTTATACTTTTGCCATGTTTTTTTCAACTTCAACAAATCACATTTTGTTTTTGATAATGAAGGATTTCAAGGTATTTCTTCCATTTTTTTTGGTATTCTTTTTATTGCTTTTATCAGGCAATAAGTTAAATGCACAATTAAACTGTGACATCAGTATTTCGCAAGCCATGCCTGTTTGCCCCAATGTTGATTTTGAATTAACTGCTTTTGAGTATAGCAACTGCACATATACATGGGAAAAAAATGGCGAACTGATCCAGGGAAACAGCTATAAACTGATTACAAACATAACTGAAACTGCAAATTTTACGCTTACAATAACTGATAATGCTACCCAGGAAGAATGTACAAGCGCACCTTTTGAAGTAAGCTGCCACACGCCTATTGAAATTGATTTTGTACAATTTCAATTAACCTGTACTAATGGTGACGAACCAAATGGAAACACGGCTGTTGTAAAAGCCATTGCAACGGGAGAGTTTGAACCCGACGAATATCATTACTACTGGCAAGACGTTGCTTATTTCCAAATTGATCCAAATGATTCATCTATTGTGAATAGCCTTAAAGCCCACCAGAAATACGCGATTGAAGTCAGGGATGATTATGGTTGTCCAGCATGGGATACCATTAGAACAGATGCTTATCCCAACCCTATAATCGAAGTTAATTCAGATCCCGATACGGCGTTCATCGAAAATCCTTATGTAACATTTTCATTTGTAAATCTTTCGGAAGATTCCATACAGGTTTCCAATCATTATTGGAATTTTGGTGATTGTGTGGAAGGAAGTGCAAATTATCCTCAATGTCTTGATGATATTTCCACATCTCAATATGCACCTGTTCATGCCTATGGAAATCCTATTACCAGGGACACAACTTATTACGCCTCTTTAACAGTTTATAACCAGCAGGGCTGCGACACAACTTACGTTAAAGATGTGCTGGTAAAGTTGGTAAACTTATTTATACCCAATGTGTTTACACCTAATGGCGATGGAATTAATGATTATTTCATAATCACTGAAAACCAAAATAGCGGTGGCACAGAAGAAAGAGCCGAATATGATAATTATGATGTACTGGCAAAATATTATGAAAGTTCCCAACTCGTAGTTTTTAACAGGTGGGGACGGGTTGTTTACGAATCAGGCAATTATAAAAATGACTGGGACGGAGGTAACTTGCCTGATGGGGTGTATTTCTATGTATTAAAGTGCCAGGGATATTCGAATCCTGATAATGATTTTGTTTATAAAGGATCAGTTACTATTTTTGGCAGCGGAAGATAAAAATCTATATAAAATGAAAAATTATACCATCTTATTTACATTCATGTTTGCATTGGCGTTGATGTCATGCGAAAACAACAATAAAAAAGTTTCAACCGATGTAGTAAAGAACACTAAAAGTGCGGTTGAGCACGCTGAGCTGGGAACAGCACCTGTAATTACATTTGAGGCGGTGAACCATGATTTTGGTGATGTGATACAGGGGGAGAAAGTTACATATAACTTTGTTTTTCACAACACGGGTGGTTCTAATCTGCTGATTAGCAAGGTAAGTACCAGTTGCGGATGTACCGTTGGAAAATATCCCAAAGATCTGATTGAGCCCGGCAAAGGAGGTGAAGTGGAAGTTACTTTTGACACACATCGCAGGAAAGGCATTCAAAATAAAACAATCACCGTATTGGCCAATACGGAGCCGAACAATACCATGCTCCGTATTAAAGCCAATGTAGTGTTACCTGAAAATCAATAATATATTTATAAAATACTATGGAAAATTTATTTATCCTGTTACAAATGGGAGGCGAGGGCGGAAGCTCATGGACATCATTATTGCCATTATTTTTAATATTGGTTGTTTTTTACTTTTTCTTTATCAGGCCACAAACCAAGAAAACCAAAGAACAGCGGAAATTTCGTGAAGCCCTGAAAAAAGGCGACAAAGTAGTCACCATTGGCGGGGTGCACGGAAAAATACTTGAAGTAAAAGAAACAACAGTAGTGCTGGATGTTGGCAACCAATTGAAACTTACGGTTGAGAAAAGTGCCATTGTGATGGATAACACACAAATAGCACAAACCAAATAAAGATTTTACAACAAAGATCAATATTCCGGAGTATTCATTAATTTTATGCTCCGGTTTTTTTTATGCAAAAAACGAATAAACCATATCAGCGGCCTGATCACAGGCGATTGCTTATCCCAACCCGGAATATGAAACGAAGCGATAATTTTATATTCCTGCTTTGCATTGTCATCGCGGCTTTCTTCTGGCTGCTGATCAAATTAGCTGACACCTATGATGTTACTTATAATGTAAAAGTAGCTTACAAAAATATTCCGGTCGAAAAAAGACTTACAAAGATCATTGACACTTCATTTATAATTGGATTTACGGCCAGGGGCTTCGATATTTTGAAATTGAATGTTACTGAAAACCTTAAAAAACAAACCCTTGACCTTAAAGAATTCCAGATCAACAACATGAAGAATGATGAGTACTATATCAACACGGGGCTCATCATACAGGAAATGGCCAATTACATGAACATTAACGAAACGGACATCTACATTTCAAAAAATTCACTCCAATTTGTATTAAATGATCTGCATGTGAAAGAAATTGTTGTAAAAGGCCGTTTGCAAATTGCATTTAAGGATCAATTTGATCTATACGAAAGCGAAATAATAAGTCCAAAAACGGTATCCGTATTTGGTCCGCTTTCAGTGCTCGACACCATGGAATATGTATATACTGAAATGCTAAAATTATCGATGGTACATGAAGACAAATCTATTGATGTACAACTATACAATCCCCTACCCGACTTGCTGAATTTCGAACCCAAAGAAGTAAACGTCCAATTAAGAGTTGAACGTTTCACTGAATCCTTCGTTGAAACAGCCATTGATGTTTCGGCCGTACAGGAAAATATCAGGACTTTCCCTGCGAACGTAAGTGTTTATTTTAAAGTGGCGCAAAAAGATTTTTCAAATATCCAGGCCAACCAATTCAAAGTCGTTCCTGAAACAGATCTTCTTGACCTGAATCTAGCTAAACGATTACATTTACGATTGGTGCAAAAACCTGATTTTATCAGGGATGAGTGGATCGCGCCTGCCGATGTGGAATTTTTAATCATAAAATGATGATAAAAGTTGCATTAACGGGAAATTTCGGAAGCGGAAAAAGCACCGTAGCCCATCTATTTTCTGTATTGGGCATACCAGTATTCCATGCTGATGCGGAGGCCAAACTGCTTTACAAAGATGCAGATGTCAAACAAATCATTCTTGATCTTTTTGGAAAAGATGTATTTGATGCAGATGATGATGTGGACTTTAAGCAACTGGCTAAATTGATTTTTAACGATCCCCAATCATTGCAACAGATCAATCAGATCATCCACCCACTGGTTTTTAAAAGATATAACGATTGGCTGGCACAAAACAAGGAACAAAAGTATACCATCCATGAAGCTGCCATCGTTTTTGAAAATCACCTTGAACACCATTACGATTTGATCATCAATGTTACAGCATCTGAAAAAATAAGGATGAATCGTGTAATGCAGAGAGATGGTATTACAGAACGGCAATTTCAGGCACGGGCGAAAAATCAGTGGACCGATGATAAAAAAAACAAAAAAGCTGATTTCATTATTTTTAATGATGGAGATCAATTTATAATTCCACAGGTAATGCAAATTCACAAACAAATCATACATATTTAAAATGGAAGAACTTGCTCTTGGTATCGGATCGCGGGTGGAACACCCGGAATTTGGCAAAGGCGTTGTAATACAGGTTTACAACGACAATTACGAGATTACCTTTTTAGATTTCGGAGTGAAATCAATAGCCCGCTCTTTTGACAAACTGAAAGTACTGGATTATCGAAGTACTGAAGAAGATTTATTGAGTTTTCAAAAAGTAGAAAAAGTATTCCGAAAGCTGTTAACCTCCATCAGCGACATTCAGGAAATTGTGCAGATAGGTGATAAATGGAAAGGTGGAAAAATGGTATTGGTACCCGGAAGGTCCGACCTCCAGAGCAAAGAAATACCCATTGATACCTTCTTTCATAAAATTGTCATGTTGCGCGACAGGCTCCGGGTAATGGAACAAAAAGTTAACGCTTCCAAAGGCCTGGATGATGATGAAAAGGTAGCGATCCAGCAATACATTACCAGGATATACGGTAGCCTGACCAGTTTTAATGTATTATTCGCCGATACAGATGACCACTTTGTAGGCGAAAAAGGTGTTAAAGCTTAATAAACTTTGCAAGGAAGGTCGCATCGTTGGTTTTTACCTTCAAAATATAGCTACCCTTTTTTAAAAAAAAAATATTTAAAGTATTACCTGATTGTCCTGAAACTTCACTAATCAAAATTCCACTGATATTGTATATTTTAATCGAATCCTCAGTTTTCAATTCAAAATCTTGAATATAAAGATTGGCTTTCACTGGGTTCTGATAAATATATAATGGCTGAAACGCCGCATTCTCAGAAACATGATTAGCGAAAGAAGCAAAAAGCCAAAGATAAGCGGAAGCGAAATCATCCCTCCAGGTTTGCTCATTGTGTTCGCCGTTTTCAATAACTTTTGAAGTAAGCTGCTCAAATCCTGCCCGTTGCAAACTATCTTCCATCATTTGCATCTTCGCAATATGTTGTTCGCCTTCGTTTTCTCCTATATTCTGATAAAAACGTATCTCTTCCTGCTGACCAGTTTGATGAAGATAATTCCAGATCGAGTCATTATTAATCCAATATGCCGGTGAAAAAATACCAGATTTACTGAATACGGCTTGAAATTTTAAGGCACCATACCATGATATTAATCCTCCAAGCGAACTTCCCATGATACCTGTATTGTCTCTATCGGACAAAGTCCGATAATTCTCGTCTACATATGGCTTTAAGGTTTCAACTATAAAATCTATGTAAGCATCACCTTGCCCTCCAGCATTATAATCGTCATTATTCCAGGGCGTCAGTTCATCAATACGATAAGCGCCACCGTTATCAATACCGACCACGATAGGCACTCGGTATCCTTGTTGTGCCAGCTCATTCAGGTTTTCGTCCACTTCCCATTCTCCGGCGAAAGAAGTTATTTCATCGAACAGGTTTTGTCCGTCGTGCATATAAAGCACCGGGTAATAAGCATCAGA
Organism: Marinilabiliales bacterium; assembly: GCA_002869465.1. GTDB lineage: Bacteria > Bacteroidota > Bacteroidia > Bacteroidales > F082 > UBA4459. The sequence goes on along the minus strand of PKSW01000222.1, from coordinate 1,025 downwards.
TTCGTCATAATCCGGTGGCAGATAAAGCCAAATGCGCCTTGTCCTTTCCAGTTGTGGCATATAAAAATCTTCATCCAATACAGATACATTTTCTGCTGCCGTAGAATTTCCACCACCACCAAAATCAGCCCAGTTGTGGATCGTAATCATTACGGTATCCCCATTTCCGAATGTAAATGAGCGATTATCGATTTCTTCACCATTCGGACCTTTTTCAACTGTTCCCCAATCGCCCCTAGTAAATTTAAATTGGAGGGTTATTCCATCCGGAAAGCCATCAAGAATGGTTTCCCAAAGGCCCTCATCATTTTTTGTCAGCTTGTGGTTCACGTCACCTGGATTCCAGCCATTGAAATCGCCTGCCATATAGATAAAGTCATCAGCAGGAGTATATTCCGGTATCGATTCAAGAATAAAGGTTGCTTGTGCTGTAAGTCGCCCATTCATAGAAACGAACGCTAAAAGAAATACGAAAAAAACGTTTTTCATAAACTTAATGAATTGGACTTATATATATTTTAATTCTTTGAGGCAAGATTTGATAACCTCAAAGGTATTTTCAATATCGTGATCCAATCCAACAGAAAACCTGATCAAACCTGGTGATAAGCCCATCTCCTTCTGAATCTCTTCAGGTACTTCTGAACTGGTGCTTTTGCCTGAATTGGAAAATAGAGTTTTAAAATATCCCAGGCTTACGGCATGATAGCCAACTCCCTTTTCCTGCATCAACTCCATGAATGGCGCTGCTCTTTCTGCAGTTTCCACATCAATCGCGATCATACCTCCATAGCCAAAATCTTCATTCATGATCATAGTGAATAATTCATACTGCGGATGATCCGGATTTCCCGGATAGATATATTTCAAGCCTATTTCTTCAAATTTCTCAGCCAGGTAGGCGGCATTGTCGCTATGTTTCTGCATCCTGATGTGGAGTGTTCCCAGGTTTTTCAAAATACTTGATGACCTCAACGGATCCAACACAGGTCCAAGCAGCATGGCAGTACAAGAGTTCACATCAC
>PKSW01000186.1 GCA_002869465.1 Marinilabiliales bacterium | reverse complement strand
CCACAGTAGCCAGATCATGAAAGCACTTTGAACTAGCGACATGATCAATCCTTTCACAATGTGGTTCTTCTTGTAGTGACCAATTTCATGTGCCAGAACGCTAACGATTTCTTCTGTTTCCAGATCATTTATCAGTGTATCATACAATACGATCCTTTTCTTTGGCCCCAATCCACTAAAATAGGCGTTGGCTTTGGTGCTCCGTTTTGAACCGTCAATCACATAAACATTGTCCAGTTTAAATCCGGTTTGGGTAGCAAATTCAAGGATGGCGGTTTTCAGCTCACCATCCTGCAGTGGTGTTTGCTTATTAAAAAGAGGAACGATCAATTGGGTATAAAACATAGCCATGAAAATCATAAAAACACTTAATCCGCCCATCACGATGACCCAAAACCAATTTCCGGTTGCCAGCCATGCCCAAAGAACAAATAGCAAAATGCCACCTCCGATAACAATACTCAATAACCATGATTTGAGTTTATCAATTATAAAAGTACCCGGGGTTGTTTTATTAAATCCGAATCGTTCCTCAATCACAAATGTGGCATATATCTGGAATGGCAGTGAAATAAGGTCGAAAGCCAGTCCTAAAACGCCAAAAAACAGGAGTGTTCTTAAATAGATATTCTCACTTACAGATCTCACCCATTCATCAAGCCAGCCAAAGCCTCCTATAAAAAGCATGAGCAAGATCAGGATGAATGAGAAACTACTGGTAACCAGTGAGAAGCGTAAACTCACCTTTTCATATTGTTGTGATTTGCTGTATGAATCTTCATCATAAATCCCTTTCAATTCAGCAGGAATTGTTTCTTTCAGATGCGTAAAATTCAGGTAATCGAGAACTTTCTCGAAAATAAAATCGAATAATACAATGGCGATAATAATCCAGAATATAGTATTTTCCATTGTTTGCAATTTTAATAACTACCGAAATATTTACGGAGGAACCATTCCAGAGATAGTAAAAAAAGAATAATGATTAAAATTAACGGTATGGTATTCAGTCCGCTAAGTTTCTCCTCGAAGTAAGTGCGCTTCTTGAGCGCATTGTTTTCGGTCAGTAATGAAGGTAATTCTGTAATTTCGTCCGGATAGAGCATTTTCCCGTTGCCCGAATTGGCCAACCGATAAAGCAATGCATGATCTGCCTGAAGATCCCGGCTTTCAAATGATTGCCCGCTTACAATAAATTCTCCATTGGCTTCATACTGTTCGTTACCAAGTTGTGTTTTTGCAAAATAACTGTAAACGCCGACATCAAGCTGTTTTAAATCCAACGAATAAATATCACCCTCAGGTGTAAATAAATAATTGAACTGCTGTCCATTTTCATCAGTCAAACGCAGGCTTACTTCCGCATCGTTAACAGCTTCGTAAGAATCATTATACAATTCCGCGTTAATAATTACATTCTCGGAGCGTGTGTATTCATTTTTCGTATTAACTTTAAAAAAGCGTTTGTCTTTTTTTACTGATAAATATTGGATGGATTTGCTTATAAAATTGTTGAAGGCTTCAAAGCTTCCGTTATTCAAATAATTGTGGATTCGCCACATCCAGATACCTTCACCTGCAATAGCACCACTTTTTACGCCTGATTTATCATAAAATACGATCAGCGGAAAATCGGTTGAAATACCATTGATTCGCTGATAGGCAAACACCTCAGCGTTTTGTGATACTACATAATTTCCCAGAGGTGAAATAAGTGGAGGAAAATTTTCCAATTGGGAAGCGTATTCAATGTCATATGAAAACCTTTTAAACAAAGAATTCACATCCGGTCTTGTTTCTTCATACTTTCCAATTGTGGTAAGGATATCCATTCCATTAAACTGCTGGTTGAAAACTGGTAGTGAACTATGCTTTCCAATAATATAAAGCACCGGCATTTCAAGGTCTCTAATTTCATTCATCAGTTGATCAGCACGCTGGAATACAGAGGGTATCTGATGTAAAATAACCAGGTTATAATCTTTTACTTTAACCGTATTGAAGTCTTTTATGTATTTAATATCCGTTTCGTATTGCTGAAATGATTTGAGCGATTGATGTATGGCTGAAACATCGGGGTGCGGACTATATGCCAGGATAAGTATCTTTTGCGCATCATTAAATATTTCAACAAAAATGCTGGAATGATTGTTCGATTTGTTCAACTCTTCCTCATTTAGTAAAATATCGATCTTTATATGGTGCTTTCCGGTTTTCTTTGCCAGTAATTTGAATTCATAGCTGGCGGTGAAATCATGATCATCAATATTGATCCTTTTTTTCTGTGGGCTTTCTCCAAATGCAGAGACTACAAGTTCGGCCTGTTCTCCTTTGAGCATATCTGCAGAAACACTGATTTCCAAAGGAAAAATGTCATCTTTGTAAACCAGGCTATTATACCTTACATCTGTTATTTTGATATCTTTTATTGCCACAGTATCACCCAGGGCAATGGTGTAGATGGGCACGGAAAGCCCTGAAGCAGTAAACAGCGGCTCAACACCCTGGTTGTAAATTCCATCGCCGGCCAGCACAACAGCACCCAGGTTCATACCTTTATACTCGTTCTTTACGTGCGCAATAAACTCACTGTAGTCTGATGAGGCATCTGAGTTATCGGGAGCATCTGATTTTCTGACTTGTGAGCCAAACAAATAGGCTTCAGAATTATAATCTTCACCGATTAAGGATGGAATGTTTTGCCATTGTTGCGAAAATGTTGTTTTGTAAAAAGCCGAATCCCTTCCAAGAACTATCGATTGGGAATTGTCGTAGCCCAAAACTACGATAGGTTTTTCAACAAACTTTTCATTGGTTTTGAAGTAGGGAGATAACAGCAATGTGGCCAATAAAAAAACAGACAAGAATCTGATAATAAATAAAATAGTAGTCCAGAAGCGGCCTATTTTATTTCTCTTGTTTCTAACATACAAAATACCCGCGTATAGTAATCCTGCTAATATCGCCAGTACGATAAATCCATATGAATACGATATGATCAGGTCAGAAAACAATACACTAATTTTAAGCTGCAAATATACTTGTAAATGATAATAGAGCATGGAAGTAGCCCTTCAAATTAAGTTTATTAAGATGATGACTTGGATGTGACTCATAATCAATTATGTTTCATTGAATCAGATGTGAATAATTTATAAGGAACCCGCATGAAGTGTTCGGATTATTTTGTTATTTTTACTCCCCTTAGATCATTTAAATTAGAAGGAATTATAACCTGAATTATTATGAAGTTTATTGTATCAAGTACAGCCTTGTTAAGAAGCTTACAAAAGATAAGTGGTGTTTTAAGTACAAGTTCTACTTTACCCATACTGGAGGATTTTCTTTTTGAACTTACTGAAGACAAATTGCGTATCACCGCATCTGATCTTGAAACTACTATATCCGTTGAATTAAAGCCCGATAAAGCTGATAGCCCTGGCATCGTTGCCATTCCTGCAAAGATGCTGTTGGATATCATGAAAACATTTTCAGAACTTCCTGTTACAATTTCAGTGAATATGGAAAACCTGGGCGTTGAACTGTTCGCAGGCGAAGGAAAATATAAACTGGTAGGTCATCGCAGTGATGAATTTCCCACGGTGCCTTCACTCGAGAATATGCAATTCCTGCAATTAAACGGATCATTGCTGGTAAATGCTTTCAATAAAACCCTGTTTGCTACTGGAAATGATGAATTACGACCTGTTATGTCAGGGGTGTTGTGTGAGATCAGCAAAAATAACATCACTTTTGTAGCTACCGATGCGCATAAACTGGTCAGGTATAGGAGAAATGATGTGAAAACAGAAGAAACAGCTTCGTTTATTCTGCCAAAGAAACCTTTGAATCACCTGAAAAATGTAATGCCAGATGATGAAGATGTAGATGTTAAACTGGAATACAACGATTCAAACGCTGTCATGGAATTTGAGGATATCACTTTGATTTGCAGATTGATTGATGGCAAATACCCAAATTATGAAGCGGTTATTCCAACACAAAATCCATTTAAACTTACGGTCGACAGGAAAAGTTTGCTGAATGCTTTGCGCCGTGTGGCTATTTTTGGTAGTAAATCAACCCACCAGGTCAGGTTTAAAATCTCTGGCAAAGAACTGGTACTAACAGCAGAAGACCTCGATTTTTCAAGTGAAGCGAAAGAGCGTCTGACATGCAGTTATGAAGGCGATGATATAGAAATTGGCTTCAACTCCAGGTTCATGCAGGAAATGATGGCCACTATGGATGTGGATAATGTAGTATTGGAAATGTCAGCACCCAACAGGGCAGGAATACTGGTTCCGGAAGAAACCAGCGGAAATGAAGATATCCTGATGTTGATTATGCCGGTAATGCTCACCCAATAAGATTAAAAACAAAAAAATGTATTTTAACAGGGGTTGCAAAATCCCTGTTTTTCATTTTATGATTTGCTATTCAGATGTACAATTTTGACAAAATAGTTGACAGGTTAAACACAGACAACGTTAAATACGACCTGAGGGAAGCCTACTTTGGTAAATCCGATGTGTTGCCCATGTGGGTGGCTGATATGGATTTTGAAACGCCTGATTTCATCCAGGAAGCGATCCGGAAAAGAGCGTGGCATCCTATTTATGGTTATTCATTCAGGCCGGAGGCGTACTCTATGAGTATTGTGAAATGGGTTGAGAGAAGGCATCACTGGAAACTTGAAAAGGACTGGATACTGTTCTCTCCCGGTATTGTTCCGGCCTTGAATATGGCCACTTTAACTTATACCAAGCCCGGTGATGGTATTTTAGTGCAGCCACCAGTGTATTTCCCCTTTTTCAGTGCAGTAAACAACCACAACAGAAAGCTCATCGAAAACCAATTGGTTTACCAGGATGGAAAATATAACATCGATTTTAATGATTTTGAGAAGAAAGCCAAAGATGCAAAATTGTTCTTTCTTTCCAATCCGCACAACCCAGTAGGCAGGTTATGGACGAAAGATGAATTACAAAAAATGGGCAAGATATGTGTCGAAAATGATGTCATTATCATTGCCGACGAAATTCATTGTGATTTGGTGCTCCCTGGTTACAAATATATTCCTATGGCTTCTTTATCAAAGGAAATATCCGCCAAAACTGTTACATGTATCGCGCCCAGTAAAACTTTTAATTTGGCAGGGATGGCGACTTCTTCATTGGTTATTGAAGATGAGGGATTAAGAAAGCAGTTTGCCCAAACGATTGACCATGTGCATGTAGGAAGCGGAAACTTGTTTGGAAATGTAGCTTCCATTGCGGCATATACACATGGTGACCAATGGCTGGATGAATTGTTGAATTATATTGATAATAATTTTAAACTCCTTGGCAATTTTATTGAAAGGGAAATTCCGGACCTACAATTAATTAAAGCTGAAGCCACTTATCTGGCATGGATTGATTTTAGCAAAACCGGACTTACGGATGAAGAAATTAAACAAAAACTGTTGAATGAAGCCCAACTTGGATTAAGCCCGGGGCCGGTGTTTGGAAGTGGGGGAGAAGGATTCCAGCGAATGAACCTGGCAACACCAAAAGTCAATGTGTTATCTGCTCTTGATCGCCTCAAATCTGTTTTCGGTGCATAAAATAAATTGATTTATATCAATTTTTTAGTATATTTGATATACCGAACCAAAAACAACATTTGTATGAAAGCTTTAAAAGTTCTTGGAGTAATCATTCTCGTTTTGATTGCTTTATTCCTGATCATTCCATTGTTTCTTGCCGATAATGTGACCATTAGCAGCGAGAAAGTTATTAATACCAAACCATCTACCGTGTTTCAGCAAGTGAATATGCTGGAAAATTGGAAAAACTGGTCACCATTTGAAAACGATTCAACTATGGTAGATACCTATGAAGGACCCGAAGCAGGTGTGGGTGCCAAACGTTCCTGGACGGGTGAAATGGCCGGCGAAGGATCACTTACCATCGTAAAAAGTGAACCTTATTCATTAATTCAAAACAAACTGTCATTCGGCCCTAGTGGCAGCGGCGGAATAGGTACATGGAAATTTGAAGAGACAGAAGAAGGTGTGAAAGTGAATTGGAGTATCCAAATCACCGACTTGAAATATCCGGTGGAAAGATGGTATGGACTGATGAGTAAGAGTATGATGACACCCATGATGGAGCAGGGTTTGTCGACCCTGAAAGAAGTTGCCGAAGCAGAACCTGTTGCGGATATTAAAGTAGTTGACCTGGAAATGCAGCCATCCTTGTCCATCCTCGATTCAACAACTATGGATGGTATTGGCGAATTGCTGGGAAGAAATTATGGCATTATCATGGGGCATATCATGCAAAAAGAAATACCCATGACAGGATTTCCTTTTGCCGTTTATTATAATTGGGATCCTGAGGGTATGATTGTCATTCGTGCAGGCGTGCCTGTGCTGGAAGGAACCAAAGGAAAAGATAATATCGAATATTTTGAGTTACCGGCAGGTAAAGCAGTTTACGCCAAACATTTTGGTAGTTACGATACCGGAAACACACATTATGCCATTGAAAATTATGTAGAAGCCAATGGCATTGACTGTAATATGAATTTTATCTGGGAAGTATATGTAACTGATCCGATGAACGAACCGGATACTTCCAAGTGGCAAACTGATATCTATTATCCGTTTAAATAGTACCAGGATTGAATAACTTAACGATAGCCTATATTATATTCGCGATTGTGCTTTTGCATCTGTTAGCGGGCTTTGCCTGGGTTATCTATAAATTTTCAAAGAAGGAATCCGTTAAATACAAAGAAAAAGATACGATTGAGAGTAACGATCAATGAAGATTGTTAGTTTCAATTTATTTTTCGAGTTCTCAGGAAATCATCTTTTGGAAGTCTTCTTCGCTGATGATAGGTATAACCAGCTTTTCAGCTTTTTGCTTTTTGGTAGGGCCCATATTGTCTCCAGCCAGCACATAATCGGTTTTTGAGGAAATGGATCCTACATTTTTACCGCCATTTTGTTCTATTAACAATTTGAGCTCTTCCCTGGAAAAATTGCTGAAAACACCACTGACAACAAATGATTTTCCCTCCAGTTTATAGCTTCTGGCTTGCAGGTTAGAAGCTACATTGGCCAATTGTACCCCGGCCTTTCTAAGTCTTTCAATAATTTCTTTGTGTGCTTGTTTTTCAAACCAGTTGATCACACTTTCGGCGATCTTTCCTCCAATTTCGTCAATCTCAATTAGTTCTTCATGGGTTGCTGCAGCCAGTCGGTCTATATTGTTAAAATGTAGCGCCAGTTTTTTTGCCACCGTCTCACCCACATGCCGGATGCCCAGCGCAAAAAGTACTTTATTAAAAGGAACCTCTTTGGATTTCTCAATACCCGCGATGATATTATCTGCCGATTTCTTCTGAAAACTGATTATTTTCTCTTTATCCTGATCGATGATTACCTTTTCGAGCCCATAAAGATCGTCATAGCTTAGATCATACAGATCAGCTATATTATTTACAAGATGGTGATTAAACAGCATTTCTATCTTGCCTTCGCCCAGCGAATCAATATTCATGGCTTTACGCGAAATGAAATGTTCCAGTTTGCCTTTAATTTGCGGGGGGCAGTGATCTTTATTCGGACAATAATAGGCTGCTTCTCCTTCATTTCGAACCAGTTCAGTGCCACATTCGGGGCAGTTACTGATAAAGGTAACAGGTGTTGCTCCGGCATCCCTTGCATCCAAGTTTACGCCCACAATTTTCGGTATGATCTCACCACCTTTCTCTACATAAACCTGATCACGAATCCTTACGTCCAGTTTTTGAATGATATCGGCGTTGTGGAGGCTTGCCCGTTTAACCGTGGTTCCGGCCAGCAAAACCGGATCGAGATTGGCTACAGGCGTTACAGCACCTGTACGTCCTACCTGATAATCGATAGAAAGTAGTATAGTTTCAGCTCTTTCCGCTTTGAATTTATAAGCTATGGCCCATCGTGGACTTTTAGCAGTATATCCAAGTTCTTTTTGCTGCTGGAGGTTGTTTACCTTGATGACGACACCATCAATATTATAATCGAGATGCACACGGCCCTCATTCCAGTCGCTGATATATTCAAAAATCTCCTCAACATTTTTACAAACAGCCACCTGCGATGATGTTTTCAACCCCAGCGACCGCATGTATTTCAGCGTTTCATAATGGGTTGAAATATGATCTAATTCGTTGGGCGAATTGTAGATAAAACAATCAAGCGGCCTCTTAGCTACGATGGCAGGGTCCTGCATTTTTAAAGTGCCTGATGCCGAATTGCGGGGATTGGCAAAAAGGCTTTCCCCATTCTTTTCGCGTTCTTCATTCAGCCATCTAAAACCCTCAATACTCATAAAGATTTCGCCCCTTACTTCCAGTTCTGCAGGGTAATCACCTCTTAATCGTAACGGAATACTTTTAATTGTTTTAACGTTATTGGTTACATCATCTCCCTGGGTTCCATCGCCGCGGGTTACAGCGGTTGTTAGCAGTCCGTTGATATAAGTAATTCCGATGGCTACACCATCATATTTATGCTCGCAAGTATATTCAATTTCACCATCAATTATTTTCCTTATCCTGGCATCAAATTCCCTGATCTCTGTTTCCGAGTAGCTATTGCTTAGTGATAACATAGGATATTTGTGCGTAATGGTTTTAAATTCTTTGGTAGGTTCGCCACCAACGCGCTGGGTAGGGGAGTCGGGGAGTTTAAAATCAGGAAATGCTGCTTCCAGTGATTCCAGTTCTTTTAGTAAAATATCAAACTCAAAATCGCTGATATCGGGTGCCGACAATACATAATACTTGTAATTATGCTCCCTGAGAATGGAAGACAATTCATCAATTCGCTTTTTGGCTTCTTCTTTATTCATCACTCAGTTGATCTGGATAAATAGCAGTATTTCGATAAATAATGATATTCTGATTGTCATTGATCGGATTCAGCCAATGTAATACGCGATCCATCATACCCGGTTCAATCAATTTCTCAAATGTAAGTCCCGGAAAAACCGAAGACATGAAAGCCACTCGGGAATTAATATTTTTAGATTCCATAAATATCACAAAACCTGGCTGTTTAGCGATATTCTTCCATTTTGGCTGTTCTTTAAATGCGTCCAGATCATCGTATTCCATCAAGGCGGTATAGTGGGCCCAGTTGTCAAGGTAAAAAATGGGTGGGGCACGAAGAACGGATTTATTTACATCATCAACGATGAAATATTTCAAATCATCATACTGGCTTAAATAGACCATAGCCTCGACCCTTGCTTTCTTGGAATACATGGTTGAAACCGGAATTAAAAGGATAAAGTTGATGATCCAGAAGAATATCCACGATGCCCTGTGCCATTTCAATTGCGTGGGTTTATCTTCTATATTTTTAATGATCTGATGCCATCCAATCATCCCACCGATAATGATAAAAGGTATAATGGTGATGATGAACCGTTCCTGCTTGTTAGGGAATACGGAATGGAATATGATAAAAATAAGGGTCGGGATAAAAAAGATCAAAGTTTTTTTCCAGCTCTTAAAGAAACCCATGGCCAGATAAAAACTAACTGGAGGAACAAGCAAACCTAAAATGACGATCAGGTAAAAATACCAGGGAGCTGTCAGGTATTCAGTAGCATGTTGGATATTATAATTGATATAGCCCTGTAACTGTATGAATGCTTCATCCCAAATCAGGTAATCAACAATCCCCTGGAATATCAGGATGGTCAACAAAATTCCGGCTGCCACAAGGAAAGTTTCTAACCATTTTCGCTGAAAGAGCAGAACCAATCCAACACCTCCCGTAAATAACATGGTTTGATACCTGATATTAAAAGCGAGGCCAAACAGAATCCCAATCCATAACCAATAAAAATGCCTGTTCCTTTTTGTATCTGTTATAATTTTCTGAACGCCCCAAATCAAGAAGGGTATGCTTACAAATTCCACTAGGTTTCTGACACTTAAAAATGGAAAAAACCACAGTAAAGCCAGCAACCATCCTGCAAGCCGGGCTGCTGAATCAGTACTGAGTTTTTTAACGATTATGTAGCCGCCGGAAATAATCAATAATGACCATAAGGCATGCAATAAACGGACAATGTACATTTTACTTTGCGCATCCGTCATTTTGATCAATTCAAGGAATTTAAATATCAAATAGTGCAGACTGACATAGAAAAAACTGAATCCTTTAGGCACGTTTATACCTTGCTCATCTGGCAACCACCCATAATAATCTGTTCCATCTACCCACGACTGGGCAATTTCAACGACCAGAAACTGGTCATCGATCCACCCAAAGCCTTTTGAAAAAATAACGGCCAGTAAGCGGAAAAACAGGCCTGCCAACAAGATAATTCTTAAGGGATGATCTTTGTAATATGTGGTGATTCTTTCTGTCAAGTTAGTGTCTAATCTTAACCCTATATTTTAAAGGTATTCCTGTTAAATGGCATCGTCATGCACCGTGCACCGCCACCGCCTCTGGAAAGTTCATTTCCTTCAATTGTCACAACAACTTTTTTATAATTCTTAATGTCATCTTTCCCCCTGACAATATCTTTGGCCCTGATGATCTCAAAGCCCTCTTTATTTAATGCATCGATTGTGTTTATGTTTCGGCCATAGCCAATTACTTTTCCAGGCTCAAGCGCCACAAAATTAGCACCACTTTGCCATTGTTCCCGTTCCATAATAAATTGATCGTTTTTACCACCACACATGATAGGTTTTAGTGGCATACCCAGCGCTTCCAGAGCAGCCAACATATTTTTCTCTTCCCTGATGGAAGTTACTTTGTTGTCGTCAATCACAATATGAATGGTCAGATAACGGGAGGCGTGGATAATGAGTGGCTCAAATATCATGCAATGTTCCCTATCCAGGAAAGTAAAGGTCATGTCGAGGTGAATGAATGACTCTGGTTTGTAAGGTAGCTCCTGAACTATAATGTGCTGCCTGCCGGGCTTCTCCTTTAAAAATTCGATCATACAGTCAATGCCTTGTGTGGTGGTTCTTGAACCGGTTCCAATCAGCAGAATGTCTTCTCGCGCGATGATCACGTCACCACCTTCAATACTGGCTTTTCCGGTCCTGTCGTAGGTTTCAATCGGGTTAACGGTTTTGGCATTGATCGATGTATGATGATTGAAAATAGCATCCATAATGATGGCCTCCCTGTCACGTACTTTATTAGCCATTTTACTGATAACCACTTCATTTCCATAAGAGAAACAGGCATCACGTGTAAAGAAAAAATTGGGAAGGGGGTTGATGCTAAACCGCTCATCATCAAGAAATCGCGTTAGATTGTCTTTCTCCATCTGAACACCTTCTATAAGCTGATGGGCCAGATCGTCATCTTGTATCTGTTCAATATAGTGGCAAATCTTGTCATTATCCTGGTGTTCATGCCGGCAAATTTTAGCGATCAATTCATGTTTTACATGTTCATTATGCAAAATGTCGGTGAGCAATTCCCTGACTTCAAAAACCTGTGAATATTTTTTAAGAACCCCCAGAAAATTATGGTATTCCGGCAATGCTATAGATAGGTTCAATATATCACTATAGAGCGCGCGTTCGGCATTCTCAGGTGTCATATTTTCCACTTCCGGACCGGGGATGTGAACGATAACACCATTTAACTTCCCAATTTCGGATGTGAGGTTGATATCAATGGGATTCATATTTTTCTACTTTAATAACGGTTATGCGCAGGGCGAAATATTGAAATTTTAGTAAAGTCCAAATATACAAAACTAGGCGTTATCCGGTGTTGGGTCAATAAATTCATAGGTGTTTCCAGTATGTTCCAGGTATTTAATAAAATCGGTATAAGCTATGACGAGGCTGGCTGTATTGTCATTGGGGTGAAAGCTGATCTTTTCAGCCGACTGTAACTGTTGATCAAGGAACAGATGCACATGACGTTCTTGGTCGTTTATCAATCCAAATGGTGAGACCGATCCGGGTTTTACACCCAGGTATTTCAGTAGTCTTTTCTCCGATCCGAAAGTAAGTTTGCCTTGCTTTAATTTTTGTTCAAGGCTCCTGATATTGAAAGGCGTCGTGTCTTTAATGATTACCAAGTAATGCCTGTTGCCTTTATGATTTCTGAAAAACAGGTTTTTACAGTGCATCGCATCAATGTTTTTCCAGTATTCTAAAGCAATCTCAATGGTATCGAGGGGAGGATGCTCATATACCCCGTAATCGATTTCCAGTTCCTTTAGTTTGTTAAATACTTTTTCGCGGCGCTCGTTCATAAAAACAACTTAGTTGATGATCAATTTTTTTGTGGCTGAAAATGTATTGTTTTTTAACTGAATCATATACATTCCTTTGGTCAGATCATTTATATTTATATGTAATGGTTGGTCCTCTATCGTATTGGTCGGATAGGCGATTTGCTTGAGTAGTTTTCCCCTCAAATCCCTGATGAAGATGTCAAAATCGCCACCAGATGGCTGATACAGGCGGATGGTCACGAATTGATTTGCGGGATTCGGATACAGATTGAATTCAAAGGAATTTGCTAAATAACCGGTTGTATGCGTGATGGTTGTATCGCTATAAAAAATATAATTGCCTTTGCCACTATCCCAGTTTGTGATGGCAATATCGCCTTTTTGACTGTACTCATACATAATAAATACAGTATCTCCTTCAGCAACAATCTCTTTGTCAATAGAAACCCAATTCTTTCCGGGTATATAACAGTAATATTCCGGTCCGATTCCAAAATCGGAAATGATAACACCTGAAACAAATTCAATAGGATGATTTAAATAAAAGATCGATTTACCTTGTGTTGTCACTGCAAAACTTTCCATGCTTTCTTTCATCCCGTCTTTATTTAGATCAGCTATCAGAATGGCTTCCACCACAGAAGATGTAAGTGAAATAAAATCAGGAGTATAATGAAAACTTTCGTTATTTCCCAAGTGAATGTTTATGGGAAGCCACCATCCGCCATAAATCAGGTCGTTAATACCATCCAGATCCACATCATGCAATAGCACGCCCGACCAATATCCGGGAGCATTTGATATCCAACTGGCATCACTTTCCTGAGGGATTCCATTTTCAAAAGTGTATAGTTTTACCCTACCATCACCACCTAACTGATTGTTGCCTGTCATTATCATGCCCATAACGAATTCGTCACCTATGATTCCAATATCCAATGAATTCATATAATTGATTGTTCCTGTAGAATGCCATGCCGGTGTATTGCTTATGACGCCTTCATCATCTGCAATGAACAAATAATTGGGACTCGATTCCGTGGCAAAAGCAAGGTCCAGCTTTCCATTCCTGTCCAAATCTCCAAAATCAACATCCATTGAACCAAATATAAATGCGGATGACCATTCGGGTTGATTTGAGAAATTGCCGTCATTATTATAAAATATTTTCCCGTAATCCAGGATATTATTGTAGGGTTCACCACCTGTTGTCGCTATATCAAGATCCCCGTCTGCATCAGCATCGCCCATGGCGCAGGAGAATGTGTAAAAATCATATGATTCAAACGATGGCGTATCTTCCAACACGCCTTCGTTATTAAAATAGATCTTTAATTTTCCGGGAGAGTTGAATCCGGTTGGTCCAATATATACCGAAACTGCTACATCCATCCATCCGTCTTTATCAAGGTCGCCTACCGATAAGTGCCCATGATAGTCAATATCAGCTGATTGCCAATCAGGGTTCAAACCAAAATTACCGTCTCCCTGGTTATAATACACAACCAGGTGCTGTCTCTGAATATCATTTCCATTGGCAACAATCATATCCTTCCAGCCATCACCATTAATATCGGCCAGGCCAAGGCCTGTAGCAATGTGGCCGTTAGGCGCTGATTCCCAGTCGGGAATAACAGGGTAGGGGATGTTCTGAGATGATCCTGCAAAGACTTGCAGAAAAACCATGCAAATAAGTATGAGTTTTTTCATAACACATCATTTTACTGAAAAAATGAAACAACTCATAAAAATAATGAATTATTCAACCCAATCGGCAATGAATAAATTGGTATTGTGGGTGCCGCCATTATTTCTGTTGGAGGAAAAGATCAGTTTTTTTCCGTCGTACGAGAACATTGGGAACGCATCAAAAATTTCATCAAATGTGATTTGCTCCAATCCGGTTCCATCGAGGTTGATCATAAATAAATTGAATTCAAACCCGCGTTTGCTATTGTGATTGGAACTGAAAATTACTTTTTCGCCTGAAGGGTGAAAGAAAGGCGCCCAATTGGCTTTACCAAGATTTGTCAGTTGTTTTAAATCGCTACCATCCACATTGCAAGTGTACAGTTCCATGTTGGTAGGCTTTACAAGACCTTCTGCCATTAAATCTTTGTACTCTTTAATTTCTGCTTCAGTTTTAGGCCTCGATGATCTGAAAATCAATTTGCTGCCATCAGGGGAGAAAAAGGCGCCGCCATCATAACCCAGTTCAAAAGTAATTTGCTGTTGGTTACTGCCATCAATATCGCATGTGTAAAGTTCCAGATCACCGGTACGGTCGGATGTAAATACAATTTTATCACCCTGTGCTGAAACGGTTGCTTCGGCATCATAACCGGGACCGCTTACCAATGTGTCAACGATATTTCCTTTTAAATCAGCAATATAAATATCAAAATCAGGGTAAATTGGCCAGACATACTTACCATCTTCGCGTTTTTCAGGTTCGGGAGGGCAGGCGTCACTACCTGACCTGGTAGATGCATACAATACCGTAGTATCACCCGGCATGAAAAACGAGCAGGTGGTTCGCCCAAGTCCTTCACTAATCAGCTGGGGTAATTCGTTAAACATATTTCCATCTGAAAATGAAAAGGTGTATATCTGGTCGCAGGGTGCATTCCATTCAGTATTCTTCGCCTGGAAAACGATCATTTCATTGTTAAAACTAAAATAAGCCTCGGCATTATCACCACCATTTGTCAGTTGTCTAATGTTGGCCAGGTGTTTTTCCTGTGGATAATGTATGGTTGTATCTGCTTGTTGCGCAACTGTATCTTCATGAGGATCTTCTTCTTTTACAGGGTTCTCGCAGGAGATCAACCATGCGAAACTGAATATAACAAAGAGCGATACCAAATTATGTAAGTATTTCATTTTATAGTTGTTTAATTTTTACTGAATTGGGAGCAAAACTAATAAGATTTCTGAAAGCAGGATTTCTTTTTACAAATAGAAAGATAACTAAACAAAAAAGGACTGTTTTCCCGGTTTCAAAGCGGATTATACTAACAGCATATTGTTAACATTATTAGGTGTTTTATGTAGGTATTTATATACATTTTTTTTGTAAATTCGTAACTTCGTGAGCATTAATCTAAGATGTTAATAAAGAAGGAGTTATAGAGAATGGAAAGTGAATTTGAAGGTAATAGAATTATCAAAGTAAATATTGAAAACCAGATGAAGTCGGCCTACATCGATTATTCGATGTCGGTGATTGTTTCCAGGGCACTTCCTGATGTGCGTGACGGCCTCAAGCCGGTTCACCGCAGGGTGCTGTTTGGTATGCATGAGTTGGGTGTGTTTTCAAACCGGTCATATAAGAAGTCTGCCAGAATTGTAGGGGAAGTATTGGGTAAATACCATCCACATGGTGATACATCCGTTTATGATTCAATGGTGCGTATGGCGCAGGATTGGTCATTGCGTTATCCGCTGGTGGAAGGGCAGGGTAACTACGGTTCCATTGATGGTGATAATCCGGCGGCCATGCGTTATACCGAGGCACGATTGAGGAAAATTGCTGAAGATATGCTGGTGGATATCGACAAGGATACGGTTGATCACCAGTTAAATTTTGATGATACACTGAAAGAACCCACTGTTTTACCTACACAAATTCCGAATCTGCTGGTAAACGGAGCTTCAGGTATTGCGGTAGGTATGGCGACCAATATGGCACCTCACAATCTTTCGCAGGTGATTGATGGTATCCTGGCCTATATTGATGACCGCGATATCGAAATGGGGGATTTGATCAAACTGGTGCAGGCACCTGATTTCCCTACGGGTGGAATTATATATGGCTACGAAGGCGTTGTGAATGCTTTTGAAACAGGTCGTGGCAGGGTGATGATGAGGGGTGAAGCCATTATAGAGGAAAGCAGTACTGGCAAAGAACAGATTATTGTAACTTCTATTCCTTA
The DNA here is from genome assembly GCA_002869465.1 of Marinilabiliales bacterium. Taxonomy (GTDB): domain Bacteria; phylum Bacteroidota; class Bacteroidia; order Bacteroidales; family F082; genus UBA4459. The sequence goes on along the minus strand of PKSW01000186.1, from coordinate 3,989 downwards.
CCAGGTGAATAAGGCGGAAATGATCCGTAAAACAGCTGACCTGGTCAATGAGAAAAAGATCGATGGTATATCGGATATCCGTGATGAATCGGATAGAAACGGATTGCGAATTGTTTATGACCTGAAGCGTGATGCCATTCCAAGTATCGTGCTGAATAAATTATACCAGATGACTGCCCTGCAGAGTTCATTCAGTGTGAACAATGTTGCACTAGTGAATGGAAGACCAAGAACCCTTAACCTGAAAGACCTGATTCATTATTTTGTTGAGCACAGGCATGAAGTGGTGATTCGTCGTGCACAATATGAATTAAGTGAAGCAGAGCGCAAGGCACATGTGTTGGAAGGATTGCTGATTGCTCTGGACAACCTGGATGCCGTTATCGCATTAATCAGGGCTTCAAAAACACCTGAAGAAGCAAGGATTGGTCTGATGGACAGCTTTGAACTCACTGAGATACAAGCCAAAGCCATCCTGGACATGCGTCTGCAGAAACTTACCGGATTAGAAAGAGATAAAATCAAGTCTGATTATGAAGAATTGCAGAAATTAATTGCCGAACTGAAAGAGTTATTAGCTGATGAAGGTAAACGGATGCAACTGATTAAAGATGAGTTGATCAATATCAAAGAGAAATATGGCGATGAGAGGCGTTCTCAAATTGTGTATACCGCCGAAGATATTTCCATGGAAGACGTTATTCCGGACGAAAAAGTGGTGATCACCATTTCGCATTTAGGATATATTAAAAGAACGGCACTTACTGAATACCGTCAGCAAAAGAGAGGCGGACGCGGATCGCGGGGAAGTACTACACGGGATGAGGATTTTCTGGAACACTTATTCGTGGCCACCAACCACAACTATATGCTTTTCTTTACCGAAAAGGGAAAAGTATTCTGGATGCGCGTTTTTGAAATCCCCGAAGGTACAAAAACTTCTAAAGGACGGGCCATTCAGAACCTGATACATATTGATCCTGATGATAAGGTACAAGCATATATCAATGTGAAGGACCTGAAAGATGAGGATTACATTAATAACAATTTCATTATACTGGCAACCAAAGCAGGAACGATTAAGAAAACATCGCTGGAATTATACTCCAGGCCGCGACAGAATGGAATTATCGCCATTAACATCCGTGAAGGGGACGAATTACTCGAAGCCAAACTAACCAATGGTGAAAATGAAGTGATATTGGCGAAAAAGTCGGGTAGAGCCATTCGTTTTAATGAGGCCAAAGTGCGACCCATGGGCCGGAATGCTTCTGGTGTCAGGGGGGTTACCCTGGAAGGTAAAGATGATGAAGTAATCGGTATGATCTGTATAGAAAGCAATGATAAAACCATATTGGTGGTTTCTGAAAAGGGATACGGAAAGCGCTCAGAAATAGATGATTACCGCGTTACCAATAGGGGAGGTAAAGGGGTGAAAACGATCAACGTGACTGAAAAAACCGGTAGTTTGATCGCCATCAAAGACGTAACGGATAACGATCAGTTGATGATTATTAATAAATCAGGCATTGTCATACGGATGGGTATGGAAGACGTTCGGATTATGGGAAGAGCCACACAAGGGGTGAGGTTTATTAAAATTGAAGAAGGCGATGAAATTGCTGCTGTTGCTAAAATTGAACTGGAAGAAGGAGAGGCCGAAGAATTAATGGAGGAGAATGGAGAGGATGTTCTGGAACAGGATGTAGATGATAATAATTCAGATTCAGAATAATACACTTAGTTAAGACACTGATATTTATAAGCTTTATAAATATGTCAATCTATGGCATAATTATGGTAAATGAATATCTTTGTAAACAAATTAAAACCTTAAATAATGAAAAAAATAGTAGTTTTAGTTGTACTTAGTATCCTTATTAGCCTTGGGGGTTATGCCCAGAATAATAAGAGGACAAGTGCTTACATGTATTTGAAGAATGGAGAGTTGGCAAAGGCAAAAGAAGCCATTGATGAAGCTACCCAACACGAAAAAACAATGCATGATGCCAAAACCTGGTTGTATGCAGGCGAAATTTATTACCAAATTGCGGCAGAGCCAGCCATGGCAGAGCTTCTTAAAGAACCTGATGCTGCGATGAAATCATATGAAGCGCTTCAAAAGGCCAAAAAATATGATGAAAAAGACCAGTATAGCAATGAAATTTCAATTTATCTGGCCAATCTGACCAACCAGTTTTACAAACAGGGAGGATTGGCATTCCAGGATGGGGATTATAACGTGGCTATCGACAATTTTAAAATAGCTTACAATATTGCACAAGTGGATAACAGGTTTGACACCATCGCTGCATTCAATATAGGAATGGCGGGTGTGTTGGGTGATGATCCTGAAGCATCAGCTGAATATCTGGCCAAATGTGTTGATGTTAATTTTGAAGATCCAAGAGTATATATGTTTTATAACAGAGCAGTAAAGCAATTGGGCGACACTGCAAGAGCCATTGAAATATTGCAATTAGGACGTGACCGTTTTCCGCAAGAATTAAGCTTATTGCTTGAAGAAGCGCAGTTATACCTGGAAAGAGGAGAGAATGAAAAACTACAGGTAAGCCTATTACAAGCCATAGAGCAAGACCCCGAAAATTCAAATCTTTTCTTCTTGTTGGGAAAAACCTATGACGATGAGGGTAATATCCCTGAAGCAGAAAAATATTACCAAAAAGCAGCTGATTTAAACCCAGATTTTTTTGAAGCCTATTATAATATGGGGGCTGTTTACGTGAATAAAGCAGCAGAAATTCAGGCCAAAGCCAATGATTTACCACTTGACCAGATGGATGAATATGCGAAACTGACAGAAAAAGCAAATGAAAATCTGGCAAAAGCGGTACCTCATCTTGAGAAAGCACTGGAAATTAAACCGGATGATGCACCTACCATTGCAGCGTTGAAAGAAACATACGCGCGTTTAAAAATGGATGATAAGCTGGAAAAATTGAACCAGCAGTAAAAATTAAAAGGGAAGTAGTTTCGATTGCTTCCCTTATATTTTACAACATCTATTTAACATAATATAAATTATAAGGCTTTTGTGAATAGAAACTAACAAACAAAAAAAGCCACCCGAATTGGGTAGCTTTAAGTTTTCAATTTTATATGGGTTAATTAAATAACCTCAACATTGATGGCGTTTAAGCCTTTTTTTCCTTGTTCAACGTCAAATTTAACTTTGTCGTTTTCCTGAATTTCGTCAATCAGTCCGTTTTGGTGTACAAAAATGTCAGCACCTTTATCTGCTGGCTCGATAAAACCAAATCCTTTGGATCTGTTGAAAAATTTTACTGTTCCTTCTTTCATTTACTTAAAATTTAAAAATAATTTAATGTGTGAATAGTGCTGCGTTGCAAGTAGCTTTTCGATCAAATGGTTCGGCTAAACTAAAAAGTGTAGGGAAATTTTTTCTTGAAGGGAACTTATATACTCAGATACTATTCTGTTAAAACTGTGGCGAAAGTAAACCTTTTATGCATGCAGATGATAAAAAGATGAAAATAAATAATTTAAAACCCAACATTTTCAATCATTTAAAGCCGTTTTGAACTCTAAATGGTGAGATAAAGAACTGATTTTATAATGCATTTGCTGTGGAATGGCTACATTTACGACAAATTAAAAGTCACATGTTTCCTACCCTAATCCCTTTAATATCAGCTGAAACCGGTATCTCAGTTCCTCAGGTTGAAAAAACATTGTCATTGCTTTCCGAAAAAGCCACCATTCCTTTTATAGCCCGTTACAGGAAAGAAGTTACCGGTAGCCTTGATGAAGTGCAGATTGGACAAATAAAATCGGTAAACGATAAATTATTAAAAATTGAAAGCCGTAAAGAAAGCATTTTGGTGGCCATAAAGGATCAAGGTAAACTGACCGATGAGATAAAAGCAGCCATACAAAGCACTTTCGATGCTGCTGAATTGGAAGACCTATATCTGCCCTACAAACAAAAACGGAAAACGAAAGCGGAT
>PKSW01000299.1 GCA_002869465.1 Marinilabiliales bacterium | reverse complement strand
ACTCCATATGTTCATCATACAGGTGAAAAATGGAATTTGTTAATTTCAAATTGGATGATTTTATTTTGAAATTTCCAGAACCTGATCCGCTGCCGTTTGCACTCTTACCTTTGAATTTATTCAATAACATGATCAGGTTATATTCGTCATCTTCAGCATAGCGTGCAAACCTGAAGTGAGCGCCATCAATGCTAATGTTTCTGAATTTCAACAACATCAGACTCCACTCGGCGAAGATGGGTTGGGCTTTTAAATGATCGACATGCAACATGATTTCGCCCCTATGATCATCAACTTTAAAACCATGAAGTTCTATACCGCTAAATGCTGTAATCCGAACTCTTTCCAGGCCAATTTCATAACCTGTATTTTCGGTAAGCCATTTGGTCAGCATCCTAGCCGAAAGTGATTGGACCATCGGGTCACGAAACATGGCCGTTAATACCAATGGTATCGTGATCAATACCAGAAGTATGTTCAGCAGCCATCGAAATAGCTTTTTTATATTATTTTTGCGAACCGATTTCTTTTTCAAATGAGCACGTATATTTTAGGCATTGAATCTTCATGTGACGACACCTCGGCAGCGGTTCTAAAAGACACTTATATTCTTTCGAATGCCATTGCCAATCAAGACATTCATAAAACATATGGAGGTGTTGTTCCAGAACTTGCTTCCAGGGCACACCAACAAAATATCATTCCTGTTGTTGAGGTGGCCTTGCGCAAAGCAAAGATAACCAAAAAACAGTTGAATGCCATTGCATTTACTCGTGGCCCGGGGCTGCTTGGATCGTTATTGGTTGGTACTTCTTTTGCCAAATCATTTGCCATGGGTTTGGGCATCCCCATCATTGAAGTGGACCACCTGAAAGCCCATATTCTTTCGCATTTTATTGATGATGATGACCACAATCCTCATCCTCAATTTCCTTTTATCTGTTTGACGGTTTCAGGAGGCCACACCCAAATCGTAAAAGTAAATTCACCAAACCAAATGAAGATAATCGGTTCCACAATTGATGATGCTGCAGGTGAAGCATTCGATAAAGCCGCTAAAATAATGGGACTCCCCTATCCCGGAGGTCCTGAAATAGATAAACTGGCGAGAATTGGTCATCCTGATGCATTTACTTTTCCTGAGCCAAATATGCAAGGGCTGGATTACAGTTTCAGCGGGTTGAAAACCTCTTTTTTGTATTTTTTACGTGATCGATTGAAAGAAGATGAACAGTTTATCGAGAAAAATAAGGCTGATCTTTCTGCATCTCTTCAACAAACGATTATCAGGATATTGCTGAAAAAACTAAAAAAGGCGGCCAAAGAAACCGGCATCAATGAAATAGCTATTGCCGGCGGTGTTTCTGCCAATTCAGGTTTAAGGCAGGCCATGCAACTAACAGCTGAAGAATTGGGCTGGAATATTTATATCCCCAAACTGCAATACAGCACTGATAATGCAGCTATGATTGCTATTGCTGGATACTTTAAGTACTTGAATGGCGATTTTGCCTCTCAAAATCTTACACCTTATTCAAAAAGCAGATTTTAGTTATTGAATTTCAAAATCGGGAAAGATTCCCAGATTAATTAATTCTAATCCAAACAACTTTGACTTTTATAAAGTGCATTATTACAAGTAGTTTTAAAGTGTATATAATTAAGAAATGAAAACAATAGCTATTTTTGCATCCATAAATCGCATATATTCTCTTGTTATTAAAAATTAATCGATGAAAAAAATACTCATCAGTCTGCTATTTACAACTGTCACACTTGGAATAGTAGCACAAGAAACCCAAAAAGATACCGTTGCCGTGATGATTCTGCAAAAAATGAGCGATGTGATCGGTGATCTGAATTCCGTCAGCTTTGATTTAAATACATCTGTTGATGTTATCAATTATGAATATGGTATTGAAACACGATTTGGACATGACCAGGTGTATATGGTTGGTCCCGATAAAATGTTAATACATGCTTACGGCCCGAAAGGTCATCGAGGGTTTTGGTATAATGGTAAAGTATTCACATATTATTCATTCGATGAAAATAATTACGCAGATATTAATGCTCCGGCCACAATAATTGAAACTATTGACACCATTCATAAGATGTATGGCATTCTTTTTCCTGCAGCCGATTTTTTCTACCCTACTTTCACGCAAGATGTACTGGATTATTTTGACAACGTGATCTACCTCGGACAAAAGAAAATAGATGAAAAAGATTGTTTTCATGTATTAGCCACCAATAAGGATTTGATTGCCCAATTTTGGATTTCTAACGATGCTTTCAATTTACCAAAAAAATATATTCTTATCTATAAGGATAAAGAGAATATGCATTATGAAGCGAGTTTCAGCAATTGGCAACTCAACCCAGAGATTCCACTTTCTGCTTTTGAATTCTTACCACCACCTCAAGCGCAAAGAATATCAATTCTGGCAAAATAATTGAAGTAAATCAAGAACTGAAAAAATATGACCATGAAATCAATATGCTCTATACGATACATCGCAACTGGAATTTTTATTACAATGGCTATTTTCCTCCTCCCAATGACCGTTGACGCACAACGGATTCAACACAGAGCACCTTCAGGTGGTGGAAATAACCGTGCTGTCGAGAGACCTGCGGGAACGCCAAACAGATCTATCAATGGCGGAAGTCAACGGCCAGCCAATTATAATACAAACCGTCAGATGCCATCACAGAAAGCGACCAGGCCATCGCAAACTCCCAGTAATAGGCAAGCCACACCAAACCAAAGACCGACTAATAAACCAGCCACAAATGATAGGGTAAGCACTACAGATAAGAATCGTGGGAACATTAATAATAGCGGTAACAGGGGAAATGCGAGTACACGAGATCGGAATACAAATATAAATGTCAACAACAACAGAAATGTCAATGTGAATCGCAATATATATGTAAGACCTGCTCCTAGACCATACCCAAGACCGCCTTATGTGTATGGTGGATACCGCTATAATTGCTATCACCCTTACCATTATCACCCTTATCGGCCATATTACTGGGGTCCAACATGGCATCCATGGGGATTTTTTGTAACAACTGTGGCTGTCACTGCCATTATTGTGTCGGTCAATAATCAGAAATATTATTATGATCAAGGTGTATATTATGCGCCGTCCGATAATGGATATACTGTAGT
>PKSW01000440.1 GCA_002869465.1 Marinilabiliales bacterium | reverse complement strand
ATGGGCGCATAAATAAAATCGGTCCAATTGTAAAAAAAATCATTCTCCTTGCCCTCCAAATCAAATATGTATTGAGAGGTAGAATTAAAGTTAAAACCAAAGAAATTAAAGTCGAGTTCAAGCCCGGGTGCGATGCCATTTACATCGCCTACCAAACCTCCAACCAAAGGCGTAATAGTGTACTGAAACTTATTGCCTCCGTCAAAGTTGTATCCAAACCATGCCGAAAAAGTATTTAAAGCTTCGTAATTGTAACGAGCCTCCAGATGCAGCCAGCCTTTGTCGACACCATAAATAGGAGAAAAAATGTAACTATTATCCGGATGAAAATAATTCCAGGCTTCAATATCGTGATTCCATCTTGATTTTGTTAAAGTGTCGGGTTCTTGCGCCTGTATTGTTATGCAGGACAGGATAAATATCAAAATGGCGAAATAGAATATCTTTCTCATCTAACAGGCAACTTCGTGGGTAGTTTTTAATGCACTATCTTTCATCAATCGAACCAGCCTTTTCTATAGAAATAAATGAGTAGCCCACTCGCCATACCAATAAAAATCAGCCAGACAAACAAGTATCCGTATTGCCAATTCAGCTCAGGCATAACTATGAAATTCATCCCATAAACACCGGCAATAAAGGTGAGTGGAACAAAAATAGCCTGCACGATGGTGAGTACATTAATTTTCTTTGTAGATTTTTCCTGCTGGATGAGCATAAATTGTACTCGCAGTGATTCAGCTTTCTTTTCCAGCCTGAGCATGGCTTTGTCCAGGGGCTCGAATCCTTTAATGGCATTACGTATTTGTTGAACGTCTCCTTCTCTGAGATTTGCAGCACTAAGCGATGCGAGGATTCCGAACCCAACATACTGATCTTCTATGATATCAGATAATTCGTCAATATCGCGTTCGCATGACATCAGATCACTTGATGAAAGTTCCTCCGGATCAGTTATAAGCAATTTCTCAAGGTTTTGGAGACGGGTACGTGCAGTACTCATATTTACATTGCTTTGGGCAAGGATTTTTACAGTTAAAATGTAAAACAGGAAATTACTGACAGAAGGATATTTTTTATCCGAGTAAGTGGAAATATTCCTTCTATTAAATATATCAGTGTTTTGAGGAACAACCGTAATTACTAATTGATCTATCAATATCACCGAAAGGTAATCCGTCTTATAAATATCTGTGGCATTGGAAATAGAAAGGTTTAAAACGATAACTCCTTCAAAAGAGTTGGAGAAGGGATGCGACTCAGGGTGTTCGACACATTCCAATACTTCCTTTTTCGAATTTCGTTTTTGAAAATAGTCTGAAACCGCTTTTCGATTATCCGAACGGCACTCAATCCAATCAACTTTTTTGTCCCATTCGTCAGGTTTTATATCCTTACTGGCCTGGACGATAGCATCGTTTTCAACTTTATAAAAAGTAATATCCATTCAAATTAATTTTTTTCAAAACTACCATTTTAAAAAAAGAAAGACAATCCAATCGCTGGCCCCCTGAAATTGTAATCAACAACCGTATTAATATCTTCTGATGGAAATTCCATCCTGACATCAAATTCCTGGTAGCTTAGATTTATTCCCAACCAGCGGATAGGCCTGGCCATAAGCGAAAGGTTAAAGTTATGCAAAGAACCGCCAAATGTGCTGGTATGCAGCGAAAAGAAACCTATTTCTCCATCCAGGTAAAGCCACTTATTAAGTTTGAAGGATGCCACTATTCCAAAATTTGGCAAAGGAGCTATAAGTTCAACATTTGAGTTAATAGATCCCTGATCTGATTTCACACCCGTTTCTAAAATCATAAAATAAATATTAAAATAGAAGCCTAAAAATGCATTTGGATCTCTCAAAACGGATAGTAAATATCCTGCACTTATCACCTGGGTATTGAAATATACTTCAATGTCTGTTCCTGCTGGAATGGTGTCGTTTTTAAAAATAAATTGGCGATCAGTTTGGGAATTTTCTGACCTGTTGATACCATAATATTGGGCATAAATACCACTCCGAGGTGTTATCCGATACAGAAATGATCCAGTGAAGAAGTAACTATTTTTCGGCAAGCCCAGGTTTTGTTCAAGGCTAAGCGTTGAGTTTAAATTTCCTTGCGGCAATTCAAATGATACCTCAGTATCAAGAAAGGCATAAACATAACTAAATTTAAGCCCGAAACGGTTGTGACTTTGACGGAGCTGAATCCTTTCCTCCTGCCTCAGCAATTTTTTGGTTTCTTTATCCTTAACAGTATCTTTAATTTTAAAAATCGTTGAATTATCAATCTGCTCTGCTCTTACATTAAGGCATGCGACAATTATTAGCAACAATAAGATCACTTTAAAAGGACAATTTTTCATTTGGATATAATTATCAGGAATTTTCAAAAAATGATAGCTATTATAAAAGAATCCAAGTACAATTGATTTACCTTGTCAAAAATACATATGCTCTATTAATGAAACAAGCCCTAAATATACCGATAAATCCGTATATTATTCAATTTTATATGTGGCTATTTTTGCGTTGTGTAACAATTCTCAAGAATTCAGTATAAATAGAAACCATATATTTACACTGGCCTAAGGGCAGGTAAAAATACCCTAACATTATCAAAATTTGATAAAGTATATGGACAAAAAAACCAAATTTAAAGAAGCCTTCAAATTTGCACTTGCCTTTGCACTGGTTTATGGCATTGCCCTGAAGGTAAATTGGTTGAGTCCGGGTTGGGCCGGATGGTCAGTTGTTGCTATTTCAGCTACATCTGGAGGAGCTGAGTCGCTTCAGAAAGGGCTGCTTCGCACCTGGGGAACTCTTTTGGCCTGTGTTGTAGGAATTACAATCATTTCGCTGGGGGCACAAGACCGATGGTTGTTTATGTTACTAACAGCCTCATGGGTTTCATTTGCTTCTTATCAAATGCTAGCCAATAAAAAGATATCTTATTTTTGGTTTGTAGCGGCATATGTAACACTGGTTATCACAGCTGCTGGGCCCTCCTCCGCAGGAGGCTTTTATGTTGCTGTTTTCAGGACTATCGAGACAATAATGGGAATTGTTGTTTACACACTCATTGCCGTTTTTCTTTGGCCACGTTCCAATATCGGGGCTATCAAAAAGTCAGTAAGCGAGTTACTGGATACCCAGTCTAAATTATTGAAGGGTATAT
>PKSW01000409.1 GCA_002869465.1 Marinilabiliales bacterium | reverse complement strand
TGTTTGAATTTCCGGATGCAGATTCGCTTTATACTTGCTATAAAACTGACGTAGTACAGGGTATTTATACTTTTAGTACAGCGGGTTTATCAGAAACAGCAGTTAACGGGCTGCCTTTAAATTATGTTACTACTGATACAAGAATGCTCTCTATACGTTATAGCTTGCTAGTTAAACAATACACCGTCACCGATGAAGCATTTACTTATTATAATAGTTTACAGGCCATAAGTTCAGAGCAGGGAGCATTATACGCACAACAACCTTATCAGGTAAAAGGGAATATCAAGAGTACAATAAATCCAGATGAACCCATTCTTGGTTACTTTCTGGTAGCAGGTATTGATGAGAAACGAATATATGTCAACAGGCCACCCTCTGATCAAGTTGAATTTTACTATAGTGTTTGTGTACTTGGAGATGCAGATTTTGACGCATTTGGATTTATTCGTTGGACAGACAGGAGGACATGGCCACTTTATGTTACAACAAGCACCTCAGGAAGAAGAGCGCTGCCTCATCAGGATTGTTTAGATTGCAGAAGGCACGGCGGAACTATTGAGAAACCTGAATTTTGGACAGATAATTGATATTGTAAATAGTTTTAATATAGTTTGTAAATAGCCAGATGCGTTCCTCAGCGAAAAAGACATTAAAACTTATATCTGGATTTATACTTGTATTGGGTATAATCCATGGATGTATTGATGAATACTGGCCAGAGATTGATGATTACGAAGATATACTGGTAATTGATGGCAGTATCACCAACCAGCCTGGACCGTATGAAATCAGCTTGTCATATTCAAGTTCTATAAGCCGGCCTGAGGAAAAGCCTTTCATTGGTGCACAAGTAATTATAAGAGACGACCTGGGATATGAAGAAATATATACAGAGATCTCCCCAGGGGTTCACCAGAGTGCCGTCAATGGATTGCAAGGAACCATCGGAAGAAAATACAAAATCATTATTCGTACACCCGATGAAAAAGAGTATCAGTCATCATTTCAGGAATTAAAGAATCCGGTTGAAATTGCTGATGTGTACGCAGAAATTGAAAGCAGGGAAACTACTGATGAATATCGCACAGAATATGGATACCAGTTTTATGTTGATTCAAAAGTAGCCGATGAAGATTCGACTTACCTCATGTGGCGTGCCGTAGGAACTTACAAGTATCAATCTGATTTTTTAATCCGGTATGTGTACGACAGAAGAGTTATCTCAGTATTTCCGCAACCTGACTCTTTTTATACCTGCTACAATAATGATATTAACACGGGCATTTTTACGGCAGACCTTTCAAAGTTATCAACACCAGAGGCTTTGCGAATTCCACTGAATTATGTAAATACGGATACCCGAAAACTCTCCATTAGATATAGTCTGGATGTCAAGCAACTTACAATGACCTTTGATGCTTTTACATATTATAAGAGCCTGAGCGATATAAATTCGCAACAAGATGCATTGTACACGCAACAGCCATACCAGGTAAAAGGAAACGTAAAAAATGTGTTGAATGCAGATGACGCATTGTTGGGATTCTTTTTGGTTGCCGGTGCAGATGAAAAACGAATCTATGTGGACCGGCCTCCTTCAAGCCAGGTGAAGTTTTACTATGGAATATGCTATATTGACGATGGTGATTTTGATGCCTATAAATACATTCGGACAACACCAAGCAATACATGGCCACTGTATGTTACAACTGATGATGTCGGACACAGGGCATTAACAGACCAGGCCTGTGTTGATTGCAGAAGAAGAGGCGGGACCATTGAGAAACCTGATTTTTGGGTGGATTAGAAAGGAAGAAAAAAGTTAACTATGTGAATGAAGTTGGATAACGCAAATAAAATTTTTTTATCGATAAGCATCGCTAATATAATTATGTTATTATCAGGATGTGTCGACAAATATTGGCCCGAATCAGAGTTTAAATATGATAGAATGATCGTTGTAGAAGGAATGATAACGAATACACCAGGTCCGTACACGGTTTATTTATCTGTATCTGCTGGGTTGGATAAGCCTGAATTTATACCCTTGTCAGGTTATTCAGTCATCATATCAGATGATCAGGGCAATATGGAGTTGCTAACACAAATTGAACCCGGGGTCTATATGACTTCGGCTGATGGAATCCAGGGTGTTATTGGACGTAGCTATAAGCTGGGAATTTTTTCTTACGATGATAATAATATATATGAGTCTGCATACGAATTATTGAGAAAACCTGTGGAAATCGAAGATGTATATAGTGATATAGAATTTCATACAGACAGTGATTATGAATACAATTTATCGGGATACCAGTTTTATGTTGATACAAAAACAGCTGAGCAGGATACCAACTATTTATTATGGCAAATGGATTATACGTATCAATATGAAGCCAATTATCTAGCGAGATATGTGTATGATAATTACCAAATGGAAACCATGCATCCTTCTGACTCATTGCTTACCTGCTGGAAAACAGGTAAAAGAAAGGAAATAATTACTAACAAGACAGAGAATTTATCTGAACCGACACTTAAAAAAATTCCATTATGTTACATCACAACTGAAACCAAAGAATTATCCATTCGGTATTCTTTACTGGTCAAACAACATACAATTAGTTATGAAGCATATCGCTTTTGGAATCAATTGGAAGAATTTAAAGAAGATACCTATTGGTTATACGCAAAACAACCATACCCAATTAAGGGTAATCTGGAGTGTACTTCTGATGGGGATGAAATTATTTTAGGATACTTTATGGTTGCCGGAGTAGATGAAAAACGTGTGTTTGTTGACAGGCCATTAGGTGTTGACTGGCATTACAAGACTGATTGTGGCTTTTATACAGGTGAATACATGACATATAAACTTCACTTGTTACATGATTCATGGCCTGTTTACTTAACAAAATACTGGAATGGATTTAACTATATAACAGCTTTACCCCAGGAACAATATTGTGTTGACTGCCGTCAATCAGGGGGAGAATTGACACCTCCCGAATTTTGGATTGAATAATATAAACTATAGAGAATGAGAACAAATTTCTTACTAATATTCTTTTTACACACCTTTGTTTTTCACTTGGTGGGACAAAATATCGAATCAGGATTTAAACCTGAAATCGAAAAGATCTATCTTCAAACGGACCGTGATGTGTACATCACTGGCGAAGATATTTGGTTCAGGGCTGATTATTATATGTTAGGTAACAATACTGGAAATGATTTGAGCAAATCCCTGTACATCGAGCTGATAACGCCGCTTGGTGAATCGGTTGCCAGGCAAAAATATGAGGTTATAAACGGCTTGGCTACAGGCAAATATCCTGTTCCTGAAGGTCTTTTAACAGCAACATATATGTTGCGGGCATACACGCAATTCCAAAGAAATTATCCACAGGAACATTTTACAACCAATTTAATAACGATTATCAACCCGTCAGTGCCATTAATTGGATACAAAGACCAGTTGAGCTGGAAAGTGAAGATTTTTCACGAAGGAAATGGAATCGTGAACGGGGAAGTATCTGGCATTGCCATCCGGGTCCATCCCAAAATAATAAAAAACGTAAAGCGCCTGAAACTTGTTGATCAGTTTGAAAATGATATTTCCGAAATTAAACTTTTTGATAATGGGTTGGGATATGTTGAATTTAAAGTGATCGACTCGCTGGAGTATAGTGTTAATACAATTTTAAAAAATGGAAATAGTATTCGTCAATTGATCCCAAAGGCGAAACAGCAGTTGTTAATTGAGAAAGAAATAGTTAATTCCTCAATGAACATTAGATTGACAGCACCTGGAAATTCGCCTGAAGGAGTATATACGCTGCATATGTATGATGGTTATTTTACAGACCATCTTGAGCAGAAAATAACTTCCAACGGGGAATGGAAGAAGATTGATCTAGATAAGGAGCTACTTAGCTCAAGGATTAACTATTTGGTATTACGAGACTCAGAAGCCAAAGTGATTCGTGTTGATGCCCTTTATATGCAGCCCGATGAACCTCAGGAAATTGAAGTGAAAACTTCTGAGAAAAATTACCCGGCAAGAAGTAAGGTTGATATCACTTTTATTCCGATAGAGGAAGCCTATGAAAGCTATAGTGTTGCGGTTGTAAAAAAAGGAACATTTGAAAATGAACGATTGTTGATTCCTGAATTTATTATTGAAAACCCTCGCTTGCTATCCTCATACATTGATCATCGCTTAATTACCAATGAAGTCTTTGCTGATCAACTGAAAGCAGTTTTACTTATCTACGAATCCAGGCTTGAATCAGAGCCATCAGTATTTCAAAATGGTTTTTCTGATGAATCTGATAATTATTGGGCACCTGAAACAAGAGGTATAACAATCCGGGGCATCGTCCGAAATTTAGCATCAGCGCAGCCTGAACCCAATTGCGATGTGTATATTGCGGCTATCGGTAATGAACCTCAGTTGCACGTGTATACAACCAATAAGGCAGGTGAATTCATATTCACATTAAAGCATCTGTACGGAATTCAAAATTTATTTTTGTGTGTGAACAGTCGAAATGAGAGCGATTTGGAAATCATGATAAATAGTGACTTTGTGAATGATTACGATGCTTTCTATGCAACACCCACTATACTGGATACATCGATGAGACACTTTATTGAAGATCTATATGTCAATGCACAACTGAAAACATATGCCAGTGCGAGTGACTCATTTCCGGTCATTGAAAAGAAATATAAACCCATACGATTCCCTGAATCATCAACATCCATATTGCTTGATGATTATATTGCTTTACCTACGCTGAGAGAAGTAATAAATGAAATTGTTCCATATGTTAAGGTTCAAAAAAAGAAAGACGAATTTTCACTGGAAGTTTTTGATCCGGTTACGAATCAGGTTTATGGAGATCCATTGATTTTGATTGATAATCTGCCGGTTTTTAATGTGAATCAGCTTTTAGAGATAAGCCCTGAATTAATGGAGAAAATATCCGTAATCAACAGCGCCTATGTGTATGGTGAGCACTTATTCAGAGGCATCGTATTTTTTGAAACGAATACTAAAAACTTTGCAGGTATTGAATTGCCGGTATCTTCAACATTTTTAGAGTTTCAGGCAGTTGAAGAACTTGAACAATACACAAATGAAGATCATTCAGAACAATCTGGCAGGATACCTGATTTCAGAAATGTTCTTTACTGGAATCCTGACGCAGAGTTCGATACAGAAAATGGAAAGGTGTCATTTTATACTTCTGATTATGAAGGAATGTACGAGGTAATCGTGAGAGGTGTAAATAGAAATGGGGAATTTAGCCTGGGGACTACAAGTTTTACTGTTTCGGAAAAATAGCTTTGTTGACTCCTTTTTTCGTGAAAAATATCTACATTTAAGTTCAAATTAATGAAACAATTTAAACGTATAAACATGGGAAAATCATTACTAATCATATTATTCTTAAGTTCAATCATAGCAAATAGCCAGTCTTTCGAAACCATTTGGGCTACTGACAGGGTACTCAAAACACCCGAATCGGTGTTTTACAATCAGCAAAGAAATGAGATTTACGTTTCAAATATTAATGGCAATCCAACAGACAAAGATGGAAATGGTTTTATTTCATTGCTGGATACAACCGGAAATATCACTGCACTAAAATGGATATCGGGATTTGATGCGCCAAAAGGGATGGCTGTGTTACATGATACATTGATAGTGACCGATATTGATAAAGTCCATATCATCAGTATCAGCCAGGCAAAAATAACTCAAACAATAGAGGTTGAAGGGGCCAGTTTTCTGAATGATGTTGTGCTGCTGGATGATGGCACGGCATTTATTACGGATATGGTGGTAGAAAATATAATAATGATTAAAGATGGAAAGGCAATGGTATGGTTAACAGACGAACTTCTCGTGAAGCCTAACGGATTGGCTTTAATGAAGAATTCTCTGGCTGTTGGTGTAAAAAACGACATATTAAAAGTGGATACTGCATCCAAAGCAGTTAAATCATTTATAGAAGAAACAGGACCGGTTGATGGCATAATATATTTAGGTGGTAATAAATTTGTTATATCAGACTGGGCAGGCCGTATTACATGGGTAAGTCCATCAGAAAAAATAGTTTTAAGTAATTCAACAGATAGTAATATACAGGCCGCCGATTTAGGTTATATAACAGATAAAAAATGGGTTCTGGTGCCTACTTTTTTCGATAACAGGGTGATCGCTGCGCAACTTCCTTAATTGTTTTTTATTGTTTTTTTTGGTTTTGGTGTGCAAGGATTCATATCTTTGATCCACCATTATCTAAATTAATTCTAAATTAAAATCAAGTATTATGAAGAAAATCTACACCTTAATGTCCATCATCAGTATCCCTTTCATTTTGTTATTATACAGTTATCATACTGGCAGTCCGGGAGGAAAAACAGGCTCCCCATTGGATAATGCAAATTGTACGCAATGTCATGCTGGAGCAACAAATCCAATTGATAACTGGATTACATCTGATATTCCGGCTGAAGGATTTACACCAGGAGAAACCTATGTAATAACCTTGAATGCGATGGATCAGATTGCTGTTAAATTCGGATTTGAATTGACAGCAGAGGATAGTGAAAGCAAAGTTGGGACTTTCACGCTATTAGACACCGAAAGAACTCAACTTAAAACTACTACCAATTCGGTAACCCATACTGCTGACGGAATTGATCCAATTGGTCATGAAATTGAATGGAGTTTCGAGTGGACAGCCCCTGAAACAAGTCCTGATGAAGTTACATTTTATGCTGCTGTGAATGCAGCCAATGGCAACGGCCAAAACACGGGAGATAAAATTTATCTTACATCCAAATCATACAACCAGTTTTTTGTTGGTATAGCTGATAACCTATTAAAGGATCAGGTGAAATTATATCCCAACCCGGCCAATTCATATGTAAATGTTAACCTGCCTGCTAATTCAGAATTAAGGATTATTAATATAACAGGACAGGAAGTTGCATATCAGAAAAACACATCATCTTCTGAAAAGTTAGATTTATCAAATCTATCTGATGGTGTTTATTTCGTCCAGGTGATTCGTGATGCGGACATGGCTACAATTAAACTTGTAAAGAATTAATAATTAGTTGACTAAAAATATGAAAGTCCGCTTCGTAAATGTTCACGGAGCGGATTTTTTTTAACTTTGAGCAAAAACGCGACCCAATGGACCATAATTGTCTTGAATGCGGAACCCGTTTAATGGGCAGGGTAGATAAGAAATTTTGCTCTGATCAATGCAGGAATACTTACAACAATCGTCTTAACAAAGACGAATCGGCCTACATGCGCAACGTAAACCGCATTTTACGAAAAAACCGACGTATTTTAAAAGCGCTAACCCCGGATGGAAAAGCCAAAGTGAAAAAGCACACCCTCGTTTCCAAAGGATTTAATTTTAAGTATTTTACAAATATTTATAAAACGAAAGAAGGAAAGGTATACTACTTTTGTTTTGAGCATGGATACCTTCCTCTCGATAAAGATTTCTTCGCACTTGTGGTAAACAAAGAAATTTGAACTTCCCTGTTAAACAATAAGCCTTTCCTTAAATGGCAAGAAGGTCATAAAATCAGCGTGATGCACAATATAAGCCTCCGTGGTTCTTTTTACCATATTTCCTTCCCCTGCATGGGTGGCAATAATATGACAAACCTCGGCCGGAACACCTGCTTCTTCAGCCAAGCTCACCCCGGAAAAAGGATGCCTTAAATATTTTCCATAAGTACCTTGTATGGCTTTGCCATTCTCATCCAGGACGTATTCCAGCAATTTGGCAACATCGGCGAGAATGGCGCCGGCGATCAGCACATCCATGTTGACCGGAAGTTCACCATGGTACATTTCGTTTATTTTATTGCCTGCATCCCTTGCAATATGTACTACCGACCTTTTATGGTCCATGAATGTAACTTTCAGGTCGGGGCCGCACAGCAAAGTAAAGGGTATTCGATTCAGATCATTAGGCGTTAAAACGCTTCTTTCCAGCGCCAGTTGCCATGTTCTGGCAGTTTTTTCTCGCAGATCTTCATCTTTTATCCATTCCAGTTCAGGCCATAGCGATAATAATTCTTGTGTCATAGCTATTGCATGTTAAAGTTTGGCAATTATGGCATCAGCCATTTGTTGGGTTGATGCAGCTCCTTTTTCAACCACATCTGCCTGTCCGCGCATTTTCATCATGTCATAGGTGCGTACTTTGCCTTCGCTCACTACTTCGGCAACTGCTTTCCTGATCTTCGCTGCCATTTCATTTTCCTTGATAAAATCCAGCATCATACAAGCAGATTCAACCATAGCGATTGGATTTACGATAGATGTTTCATAATCGGCATATTTAGGAGCTGAACCATGGGTAGGTTCGAAAACACCAACCCCTGTTTCAGGATTGAATTGTGCTGAACAGGCAAATCCCAAACCGCCGATCAGTCCGGCAAAACCGTCAGACACGATATCGCCAAACATGTTTCCGGCAACGATAACACCGTAATCTTCAGGATTTTTGGTGAGCCACATCATTTGTGCGTCAATATTGGTATTCCATAACTGGATATCAGGGTATTCATTTTTCTGCATTTCCAGCGCCCGTTTGTACATCATACCGGAGGTTTCACGGATGACATTGGGTTTTTCACAAACCGTTACCGATTTATAGCCATAGTTTTTAGCATGTTCGAAAGCAGCGCGTAAAATCCGCTCGGTGGCTTTTTTAGTAAATATCCGCGTAGAAATAGATATCTCTTCTTTTGGGGTACTGCCAAAATTCTTTTTGAACTTTGGATGTGTCATTAACGCATCATACACCTGGGTGGGTGGATTGGTCCACTCAACACCACCGTAAAGACCTTCCGTATTCTGACGGAAAATAACCACATCAACCAGTGGCTCTTCAATAGCATCACCAACACCCCTGCGGATGAAATTTAAAGGATTGCCTTTGTAAGTATGGCACGGACGCATGCAAATATCCAGTCCGAATAATTGCCTGAGACCAACAATGGGAGACGAATAAACAAGTCCTTTTTCTTTCAGTTCAGGTGCCAGCTCTTCAAAAGCTTCGTCTTTGGGTTTGGAAGTAATGGCGCCAAAAAGACCTATTTTGTGTTTCTTTAGCAATTCAATGGTTCTGTCGGGTAAGGGGTTGCCTTCGCTTTTCCAGAATTCCCACCCAATGTCAGCTTCCACATATTCAGCATCAAATCCAGCTGCATCCAGTACTCTGATGGTTTCGTCCAATACTGCTTTTCCGATGCCGTCACCGGGTAAAGCTACAATAGTTCTTTTTGCCATAATCTAATTTATTGTCAGGTTAAAATGAATCGAACAAATATACAAACCCCTGTCATAGAACAGCATGATTTTTAATAATTTTGAATTAAACTCAATAAGAAATAAACTCATCTTTCTTTAGTACTTTTGCCCCGATGGAAAATTTAGCTTACAAATTACAAGATGAAATCTTTGTAATGGTCTCTGAAGTTGGCAGGGAAACCAATACCAAAGTATTTGTAATTGGTGGTTACGTAAGAGATCTGATCCTTGAAAGAACCTCAAAAGATGTTGATTTTGTGGTGCTGGGCAGCGGTATTGCATTTGCACGGAAAGTGGCAGCTAAAATGGGCTCCGGATCGAGCGCCAAATATTTCAAGAACTTCGGGACAGCCATGGTACGAAAAGGGGAGTGGGAGTTGGAATTTGTTGGGGCACGGAAAGAATCATACCGACGGGATTCAAGAAAACCCATCGTCGAAAATGGCAGTCTTGATGACGACCAGAAACGCAGGGATTTCACCATCAATGCACTTTCAATTAGTTTGCAGAAAAAAGATTACGGGAACCTGATCGACCCTTTTAATGGGCTGGAGGACCTCAAAAATAAAGTGATCAAAACCCCACTTGACCCTGATATTACATTTTCAGATGATCCACTCAGGATGATGCGCGCTATCCGCTTTTCCACACAGTTGGATTTTACCATTGCGAAAAATACCTACGAAGCTATTGTCAGGAATAAGAACCGCATAACCATCGTTTCGAAGGAACGTGTGTTGGATGAACTGAATTTGATCGTGATGTCAAAAAAACCATCGACAGGCTTTAAATTATTGGAAGAAACAGGCTTGTTGAAGATCATCTTTCCGCAATTCGTCGATTTGAAAGGTGTTGAAGTGATCAATAAAAATGCACATAAAGATAATTTCTATCACACACTTCAGGTTCTTGATAACCTGGCGGAAAAGTCTGATAATCTCTGGTTGCGCTGGAGTGCTTTGTTACACGACATTGCCAAACCCGTTACCAAAAGGTATGATCCACAGGTGGGCTGGACCTTTCACGGGCACGAATTCATCGGCGCCAAAATGGTGCCGCGCATTTTCAAATTTCTGAAATTACCGATGAACGACCGGATGAAATATGTGCAAAAAATGGTGATGTTGCATTTGAGGCCTATCGTGCTTTCTGAAGATCATATTACGGATTCGGCTGTCAGGAGATTGTTATTTGAAGCGGGTAACGATATTGACGACCTGATGCAATTATGTGAAGCCGATATCACCTCTAAAAATGATGCGAAAGTAAAAAGATACCTGAGTAACTTCGAACTGGTTCGTGAGAAACTGAGAGAGGTGGAAGAGATGGACAGGCTCCGGAACTGGCAGCCACCCGTGAGTGGGGAAATCATCATGGAAACATTTGATCTGAAACCGTCAAAAGTAGTTGGTGATCTGAAAACCGCGATAAGGGAGGCCATACTGGATGGCGATATTCAGAATAATTTCGAAGAAGCCTATAAATACCTGATCGAATTGGCCACAAAAAAAGGCATGACAGTAAAGAAATATATCAAAACCCCGGAAATTTAGAAATTTGGCTTCTGACAAAAAAACACTGATCGTGCTGGTCGGACCTACCGCTTCCGGGAAAACTGACCTGGCCCTTGAACTGGCACAAATACTGAACACTGAGATCATTTCAGCGGATTCGAGGCAATTTTATAAAGAAATTCCCATCGGAACAGCAGCACCCACGAAAGAGCAACTTGAGCTAGTACCCCACCATTTTGTTGGTAATTTGTCTATCAAAGATAATTATAATGTGTCGCAGTTTGAGCGCGATGTATTGCAGTTGATAGAAGAAAAATGGAAAATATATGACCAAATGATCATGGTCGGTGGTTCAGGCCTGTATGTAAATGCGGTATGTCATGGGATTGATGAATTACCAGACCCGGATAAAGCCTTGCGCAAGGAGCTGAATTTATTATATCAGGCGCATGGTATCGAAGCCCTTAGGGAAAAACTCAAAACCCTGGATCCTGAATACTATAAAGTGGTGGATGTAAATAACCCGAAGCGTCTTCTAAGGGCGATTGAAGTTTGTTTGCAAACCGGAAAAACATATTCTTCTTTACGAACAAACAAGGCAAAACCCCGATCTTTCAATATTATTAAAATGGGATTGGAATTGGACAGGAAACTCCTCAACGAAAGAATTCACATGAGAACCGATGAGATGATGAAAAGGGGCTGGCTTAAAGAAGCTGAATCTGTTCATCCCAATAAAAATCAGAATGCCTTAAATACGGTGGGCTACAAGGAATTATTTGCTTATCTGGAAGGGCACATGACATGGGAAGAGGCAATTACCAAAATCAAAACCAATACAAGGCGGTTCGCCAAAAGACAAATGACCTGGTTTAAAAAAGACCCGGAGATCGTATGGTTCAATCCTAAAAATAAAGAGCAGATTATCAGGTATTTAAATGATAATTTATAAGCCCATCCATCGGGTTTTTCATTACCTTCCCGAAAGTAATATTATTGGCATCCAGTACTTCCTCCAGTAAATCCTGGAAATGAAAAGCGACCGAACCGATAAATGATACGGGCGATGTTTGGTATGTAGAGTATTTTGAGACCTGCTTATCAACAAAATCTGTAAAATTCTGTTTGACCATCTGTTGGCACCACGGATGATCAATATGTTTTTTTACAAACTCACTTAAGCCCGAAAAAAAGAGATTTGGATAGGGATCGTGGTAAATTCTTTCAAGGGTGGATGAAAAACTGAGGTTATATTCACGGTAAAATGCCCTGGCGATCTTTGGGTCTGCTTCATTTGATAAAATGGCAGTCAGGATTATTTTGCCGAGGTAAGTGCCGCTGCCTTCATCTCCTAATACATATCCCAATGAAGGCACGTTTTCAATAATACGTTCCCCATCCCAGAGACAAGAATTGGAACCCGTTCCCAAAATACATGCGATGCCTCTTTTATGCCCAAAAAGGGCCATTGCTGCCCCAAACAGGTCATGTTCCACCTGGATTTCTGCAGATGGAAAAAAACGTGTTAATGTGCTTTCCACCAGTTCGCAATTTGAATCTGACGAACAGCCGGATCCATAATAAAATACCTGTCGGATGCCTTTCCCTTTTACTTTAAAATAGAGTTCGTTGCGGAGCAGGTCGTAAAATTCGTTCTTGTTATAATAATATGGATTGAAGCCTTTGCACGAATATTCTTCATAATTACCCTCCTTATCGAGCAAAACGAAGTGGGTATTGGTGGAGCCGCTGTCAATTAACAATATCATGAGATGTATGAATTGAACACAAAGTTATGAATTAAAATGATGGTTTGTTTAATAGTTGTTCTGGTTTTATGATGGAGAATTTAACAGCCCGTATTTCCTCTCATGCTCCCATATTGAATCGTTTTCGCGATCCATTGATTTTGTCAATATTTCCAACATACAGGCTTACACAGTTTTTTTGTGCATTGAGATGAAACAGGCTTATTTGACCATGATGGTAACATAACATCTTGTATTCTATATCTTCCGTTAAACATAGTCCATTTGAAAGTATAATTTCCCTTATCTCTTTCAATTTGGTTTTTCTCAAATCATCTTCAAGTTGCTCCACGTATGCTTCAGGTGAATTAGCTTCGTATTGCCTGGAATATGTTCATTTACAGTGTTATGAGCTATTTTTTTCTTCTCAATATTTTTACAATGCGATTATATACGATCTCTGATAAATTCCATTCGTATCCATTAAAATCAGTTGTATTAACAAATTGAATAACAACTGCGTCGATGTGCTTGTGGTATTTGGCAATGCTCTGATAGCCGGGCATCAGACCCGTATGTTCGTACACGTATATTGAGGAATAGATTTCCTGTTCATCTTCTTCGAACAAAGAGCCATCGTTTAATGCCCGCAAAAAAATACCCACGTCTTCGGCAGTGGCAATCATTGAGGTGAGCTTTGATCCATATTCAGAAGTCTTTATGTCCTCCTCAATGCCAACATAATAACCACTCATCACATCGTCGATATTTACTTCATGAACCGAGCCGAAAGTATTTTTGAGCCCAAGAGGGGTCAAAATTTCCTCCCTGATGTATTCGAATTTGCCAGACCCGGTTATCTTTTCGATGAGTTCGGAAATCAACAAATAATTCGTGTTTGAATATTCAAAGTGTTCACCGGGTTCAAAATTAGCCGGTAAATCAAGTACGCGTTCAAGCGCTTTTTTACTGTTTTCTGGTGGGTTTGACCAAAAGTTTGGGGTATCAGTTAAATTGGGAATGCCGCTTCGGTGCTGCACCATCATTCTCAGCGTAATTTCTTCTGCATTTTCAATTCTTCCCACCAATTCCGGAAAGTAATCAGCAAGCGTTTTATCCAATGACAATTGCCCATCATGCACAAATTTGGTGATGGCAACAGCATCGTATAGTTTGCTAATACTGGCAATTTTGAATAAGGCATTCGGATTGGCAGGTATTTTCTTTTTTCGGTCGTGCCAGCCTGCGGCATAAAACCCCGGAGGCTTCCCTGCCTGGTCCACGTGCACAATAATTCCATCAAACCCAAGCCCGATAGCTTCATCTAATTGTTCCTGGACTGTATCGGGCAGTGGCCGTATCCAAGCCTTTACCAATATCCATGGTACGTAGAAATGGAGATTACGGTTCCAACAAGCAATGCGATTCTGATGATTCTTTTCGTTGTTTTTTTTGTCATGATGTCATATGATTATAAGACGTGTACTTTTATTAACTTGCTCATAGCGTTCCAGGAATATATGACGTTTGCCGGATGCAAATGAGGCGAAGTCCAAGCCGCCGCCGCATATATCCCATATTCGCTGCAGTTGAAAATTATTTTTTAAACTCCATCAATTCTACTGGTGCACCATTATGTTCTATCATTGCTACCCTTATTCCTTCCATCGGTGGATTGGGCTCTATCAGTATTTTGAAATTCCGAGTCTTCAATTCGAAATCCAGGTCATCCACAACGAAAGCTAAATGCGGTATATTTTTAATTAAATCTGGCATTTTGCAATCATTCTCAAATCTCATCCATTCAACACCAAAAGGACTTTCTGAAAAACCAGATACTGAAAATTTGAATTTTTCAAGGTAATCTTCATTCATTTTTTTTTCATTTGTAGGAATCCCAATATGGTGAAATTTACAACCCCATTCTTGAATGGCTTGAGGTAATTCATATTCATTTCGTCTTTTCATTAAATTTCTCTTATTTAATTAATGCTACCAGGGAGCTAAACCTGTCCACCTGGATGAATCCATTCATCCAGGCGGACGCAGTTCCACAAAGAGAACGAAGATATTAAAAAAGCAACGATCATCCAATTGATATTTAGTTCCATTGAGATGACCCGGTTTACCTTTGCCAGCAGGGCATTGCGTAGATGCTTTTATAGATTTTGGGAGTTCGCACAGCGGTATGAAGCGATGGGGAATTCAAGGCACTTACTTTTTAAGGTTTAATTAGGTTAGAAAAGAGTGATGCAGTTGAAGAAACCACATCACCCCCCCCCAATGTTTTTTTGACCGCATGTTAGCAGATGGGTTTATTTCATCACATCAAAACGGTCTGAATTCATTACCTTCACCCATGCTTTAACAAATTCATTCACAAATTTTTCTTTGTTATCGTTTTGTGCGTAAACTTCAGCATAAGCGCGCAATATTGAATTAGAACCAAAAACTAAATCAACTCTGGTTGCTGTCCATTTAGTTTTACCGGTTTTTCTTTCTTTAATATTGTATAGATTTTCAGAAACAGGTTCCCATGCGTAGCTCATGTCAGTAAGATTTAAAAAAAAGTCGTTGCTTAAAACTCCTTCTCTGTCGGTAAAAACACCATGTTTTGTTCCTCCATAATTTGTCCCCAAAACTCGCATACCGCCAATCAAAACAGTCATTTCGGGAGCAGTAAGTCCCATTAATTGGGTTCTGTCAAGAAGCATTTCTTCGGGTTTTACGGCATAATCTTTTTTCTGCCAATTTCTGTAACCATCGTGAAGAGGTTCAAGCACTTCGAAAGATTCAATGTCTGTCATTTCGGCTGCAGCATCGCCACGTCCAGCTACAAAAGGAACTTTAATATTCGCACCTGCTTTTTCAGCAGCTTTTTCAATTGCAGCACTACCACCCAAAACTATCAAATCGGCAAGGCTTACTTTTTTACTTAATCCGGCCTGAATTTCGGTAAGTTTATCCAAAACTCTTTCCAGTCTTAGAGGTTCATTCCCTTCCCAATCTTTCTGAGGGGCAAGGCGTATTCTTGCCCCATTAGCTCCACCTCTGTAATCGGAACATCTGAAAGTTCTGGCACTGTCCCAAGCTGTATTAATAAGCTCAGTTTGCGTTAAACCGTAATTCAGTAGTTTAACTTTTAAATCTTCAATTTCCGATTCTGAAAGCGTATAATCAACTTTAGGTATTGGGTCTTGCCATATTAAATCTTCTTTTGGGACATCACTACCTAAATATCTGCTTTTAGGGCCTAAATCACGATGCGTGAGTTTGAACCATGCTCTTGCAAAAACTTCAGAAAAATATTCTGGGTCTTTATAGAAACGCTCTGATATTTTCCTGTATTCAGGGTCCATTTTCAATGCCATATCAGCATCGGTCATTATAGGATTTCTGCGAACTCCGGGCACATGAGCATCGAATGGCTTGTCTTCCTCTTTAATATGGATTGGCTCCCATTGTTTTGCTCCGGCAGGACTGTTCCTGATTTCCCAGTCGTAGGTGAAAAGCAAATAAAAATATGTATTGTTCCACTTGTTGGGGTGAGTTGTCCATGCACCTTCCAAACCACTGCTTACAGTTTGTTCGGCATTGCCTTTACCTTTGGGATTTTTCCAACCGAATCCTTGTTCTTCGATTGGCGCACCTTCGGGATTAGGGCCCAGAATTGATGCATCGCCATTACCGTGTGTTTTACCAACGGTATGTCCACCTGCTGTGAGTGCAACCGTTTCCTCATCATTCATAGCCATACGCCTGAATGTTACCCGCATAGCCTGAGCTGTTTTTAATGGGTCTGGTATACCATTAACGCCTTCGGGATTCACGTAAATCAAACCCATTTGTACGGCAGCCAATGGATTTTCAAGTGTTTCTTCATCAGATTTGTTGGAATATCTATCTTTTCCTAACCATTCTTTCTCAGCACCCCAATAAATATCTTTTTCAGGATGCCAAATATCTTCACGACCACCCCCAAATCCAAATGTTTTAAAACCCATCGATTCATAGGCCATATTTCCTGCAAGAATCATTAAATCTGCCCACGAAATTTTATTGC
This sequence comes from Marinilabiliales bacterium, assembly GCA_002869465.1. Lineage (GTDB taxonomy): Bacteria > Bacteroidota > Bacteroidia > Bacteroidales > F082 > UBA4459. Next base: position 25,785 of record PKSW01000409.1, on the reverse strand, counting down.
CATATTTTTGTTTTATAGGCCATAACAGACGACGTGCTTTGTCAAGATTAACATTGTCAGGCCAACTGTTCAATGGTGCAAAACGCTGATTCCCAGTATTGCTTCCGCCACGACCATCTGCTGTACGATACGTTCCGGCACTATGCCAAGCCATTCTAATCATTGAACCACCATAATGTCCCCAATCGGCAGGCCACCATTCTTGGCTATCTGTCATTAATTTTTTGAGGTCGTTTTTCAGAGCTTCAAAATCCAGGTTTTTAAACTCTTCACAATAGTTGAAGGATTCACCAAATGGATTTGTTTTTGTATCATGCTGATGTAAAATATCTAAATTCAGCGCATTCGGCCACCAACTCATTACGGAGCTATTGGTGTCCGTATTGGCCCCATGCATAACCGGGCATTTACCTTTTTTTGAGTTGTCCATAATATTTATTTTTTAGTTTAAAATATAAAGTTAATACTTTCCGAAATGGTAGTCATCAGGGAGCTAAACCTGGATGAATTCATTCATCCAGGTTTAGCTCCCTGATGTATCACATTTCAAAATACACACAGATTGCGCAAGCACCGTGGATTTTGTCAGCTTCAGCTGAATGTGATACATCGTTTTGAATATGGTGCGTGCCGCGCTTTATTCAATAATTTTCTTTGGTTTCCGTATTTTCAAATTTACAATTCATTTTCTGGGTACAACAAACCGCGGCATGCACTATATTTTTTGTTAGGTACTGGTTTTCTATTTCATTTAATCTTGAAGTTGCCAAATTAATTTCGTTCCATTGGAAATTCCCACAAATCTTATTATTCCATACTTTAAATTCCAATATATCTCAAAACCATTATTCAAGTCTCCTTTTGATTGAAAATACACATTTTTATAGGTTTTGCCATCAAATATTATTTCGTCATAGTCGGCAAGCTTATTTGCAAGAACTGCCGATCCACCATATTCACAGCCATTAAGTAATACACAGAATGGAAAATTTTCAACATAAATATCATCATACTTAGGCTGTGAATCAATGATGAAACATTGAGAATCGAAATTCTCATATTTCCAGTTGTCATGAAACGCCTCGATGATCAAACGTTGAGTCTCTGTAATAAAGGTATGCACAGGTACACTCCAGGGAGTATATGTTCCGGTCTCAGTTTTGAAATCAACTTCTCTTACTATACCAGTATCAGTTGATCCATTACTACAACTATATTGCAAGGTATCACCCTCAGCAAAGATGCATCTGTCTTCAATTGGAATTTTATAAACGACTTCCTCAAGTTTTTTTTCTTTAGTACAAGCTATTAACAAAGTAAATGAAAACAGCAGAATGTAAATATTGATCAATGCTCTCATATAGAAGAAATTTTATTGGTTAGCAATGTTCCTTTAATGTACCCAACTTGTACCTAACTTCTTTTATGCGTCATAAAAGTACCGAATAACACCTGTGCTGAGGGTGAAATCGGTAGTTTTTTGTTCTGTTTATCCCTTTTTGTTATTTCCTTAAACGCGATGTCTAACAGACTCTTCATGAGGTTTCGTTTTTACAATAGATGTCTTTTATAGCGTCATAGTACGTTGCTTTTTATAGCCTGAACAATGGTTTGACGAATTATGTAAAATTAATGATAAATTTTAAATTAAATTTACAGTTTCATCGAATAAGATATATGAAAACAATTGGACTGATAGGCGGCACAGGCTGGGTGTCGACAGTTGAATATTACCGGCTGATCAATGAAATCACCAACGAAAGATTGGGAGGCCTGGATTTTGCCAGGTGTATTTTGTATTCCCTGAATTATGGCGATATAGATACATATAACAAGCAGGGTGATATGGATGGTGTTTTATCGCTGGTGATCAATGCCGCCAAAAGCCTGGAAAAGGCGGGTGCCGATGGCCTGGCTTTATGCGCAAATACCCTTCATTTTACAGTTGATGAACTTTTAAAAGCAGTTCATTTGCCCATAGTTCATATTGCCGAAACAACAGGAGGTGTGATTCTCAGCAGGGGCATGAAAAAAGTCGGGTTATTAGGTACCAAACAAACCATGGAATCCGATTTTTACAAGATAAAATTACTGGAGAAAGGAATTGAGTGCCTCGTACCTGCTCTGAATGACCGTGATTATATAAACAACATCATTACCACAGAGTTATTTAAAAGCATTTTTAAAGACGAAACCCTGAATCGTTTTTTAGAGATCATTCAAAAACTGGTGAATGATGGCGCTGAAGGCATCATTTTGGGATGCACAGAAATACCTCTGCTGGTCAAACAAAAAGATACGGCAGTCCCCTTGTTTGATACCCTGCACATTCATGCGGAAGCCATTGTGGATTTTATGTTGGAGGAATAATTATGGTCAGCATCCGAAAAGCCATGCTTACTGATAACGTTCGAATTACTGACATCCTCAACCAGGCCATTGAAGCTGGCAATGCCACCGCCATTCTCGAAACTTTTAAACCCGAAGATCGGCTTAGCTGGTTACAGGAGCATATGGGCGAAAAATATATAGTGTATGTCGCTGAAATAGATGACCAGCTAGTGGGTTGGTTGAGTTTAAGTCCGTATCGGAAGGGCCGCCAGGCTTTTAGGCACCTGGCTGAAATTACCTACTACATCGATTATGCATACCACCGGAAAGGCATTGCCAAAGCTTTATATGAAAAAGCACTTGAACATTGTCGCCAATACGATATAAAAGACCTGGTTGCATTTTTATATGCTGATAACAAAGCCAGCGTTGACATGTTAAAAAAGCTGGGCTTTACTCAGTGGGGTTTATTTCCAAATACCATTTACATCCACAACAGGGAGTTGGATCATGTGATCTATGGAAAGCGTTTGTGAATAAAACTATAGAATTATAACCAGGCCCAAAGCTACATTGATAAAACTGGTCGTGCGGTAGTCGTACCTCACAGTATTTCCGGTATTAAATCCATAAATCATCTCGCGGTAATAAAACTCGCTGTCAAGTTTTATTCCAACGCATGGCGATATATTGTACTGAAAACCAATACCCGGAATGACGATAAATCCATAATCTTTGGCAGAAGTTTTTACTTCATACCTCGGACCGGTCTGGAAATATTCAGGTTCAAAAACCTGGTAGGGTGTTTTTGCGAAAATCATTCCTGCTAATATTTTACCGTGAAAAGACAGTTTCTTCCATAAATTCCATGATGCATATGGTCCAATACCAGCCGTGATCATTTGGTAGGCTTCTGATCTTGTAGAAACATCCAATAAAAAAGGATCATTTTGAAGACGCGCATACCCCAAAGCACGAACATCCACCGGATGAAGGTTATAACCCACCTGTGCGCCAATACCCAGGTAGGGAAGAAAATACCAGGCGCCTTCCAGGTTCAGGTTGATTCCGGTCGTTGTAAAACAGCTTTCGTCATAATCAATACCTCCATAGGTGCCAACGGGCATGGAAACACCTGATCCAATTGAAAAAAAGGAGTTTTTTTCCTGAGAGAAGGCAGTAACTGAGATGAAAATTAAAACAAGAATTGAAACTATAAAAGGTTTGATTTTCATATAATGAATTTTAATAGTCGACAAATTTAAAGGATTAGAAATAAAACCTATGAATAATCTCAAATTTCACAGTTAAAAACTACTTTTGATCAACAAAATCTATAAAATGATCTACACCCTGGGAGAATCGTTAATGGATATTATTACCACGCATGATGGACTGACAATTGCAAAACCGGGTGGGTCGATGCTTAATGTATCCGTTTCGCTGGGAAGGGCAGGAAAGGAAGTTTCACTGATTTCAGAAATAGGAGATGATGAAACTGGAAGTGAGCTCATTGGATTTCTTCATGAAAATGCTATAAGCACAGATTTTGTTACAATTTATGAGAATAATCAAACATCAAAAGCACTGGCCCTCCTGGATGAAAACTCCAAACCCAGCTATACATTTCAAAAAGCATACCCAAATACCCGTTGGCTAGCTAAACCACCCGCGTTTACTGAGAACGACATACTTGTACTGGGTTCCATGTATTCCCGTGATCCTGAAATTGAAGATGATCTTGATGCTTATTTAACAGCTGCCAAAAGGGGAGGGGCGCTGATCGTTTACGATCCGAATGTCAGGCATAATCACCAATTAAAAAATGAGACCAGCAGAGAGATGTTGTTGAAAAACCTGGCATTTGCTCATATAATAAAAGGGTCTGATGAAGATTTTTCGAATATTTTTAATACCGATTCGATTCAAAAGATAAAAGAAGAAGTTTTTAGAATAAAACAGAATGCTTTGTTAATTATCACTTTGGGCGCAGATGGTTGCATCGCTTTTATTAATGAAAGAATGTTTAAGAAACCGGCCCTAAAAACGCATGTGATCAGCACGATTGGAGCGGGAGATGCTTTTACGGCGGGGTTGGTCAATGCTTTTATTGATCTGGAAGCGAATGATCATTTAAAATTGTCGGATGTAGGTATTGAAAGCATGTTGGCCGAAGCTTCGCAATTTTCTTCTCTTGTTTGTCAGTCAATGGACAATTACATACCCGTCAGAATATGATTTAATGCCTTTTCTTTTGTATTTTTCGGTGATCCCAGGGCTGGAAATCTTTGGTTTCTTCCAGGTAATCTTTCATCATAGGTAGCGATGATTCAAATCCATCCAGACCCAAGGCATCATAAATATGTTTGATACCTTCTATTTTGTGATCAACAAATTCATGGTAGTCGATCTCAACCAGGTTTCCCCGGGGAATAAGTAATTTGTCTTTGTTGTATTTCTTTTTATAAATATCGTACAAATCCTTCACTTGCCTGTCCAGTATCTCCAAATTAAAATCCTGAAGTGCTGTACCTTTCAATACCTCCACCATAAACCGTTTGAATGAAAAGATCACTTCTTCTTCATTACGCGAAATGTTGATAAACCTGGCATCAGGAAACATCTTTAAAAGTTGGGGGATCCGAAATGCATTGGGTGGGTTTTTTGAAACAAACCGTTGGCCATTGGTATTGATGATGGCAGTTTTAATAAGTTTTGTATAGGCATCCTCCCATATTTTCAGTTCTTTCTCGTTCAGATTCTCAAGCAGCAATCCCTTATTCAGGTATTTTTCAAAACTGTTGGGAAAATACATGAAGTTGTAGTAACTTGTTTCCTGCATATTGCCCAGTGACAATTCTTCTTCCTGCGGATTTTCCCATTCCAGTTTTACTTTATCGGCCGGCCGGTATTCGGGTATAAACGGAGCACCCACATATTTAAGCCACCATTGGTTTGATAAGGTGTGGTTTGGAAAAACAGTTTGGAATGTTGAAACAAAAGCAAAATCAGGGTTCTGGCATAANCGCCAGAAACCTACCACAAATATGGGGGCTTTTGTTATTTCAGTTTGTTTAATCAGCTTGGACTTGGCCCTGTTTTCAATTTTACTGAATAGCGTCAGAATAGTGCTAATGGTCAAGGTAATGCCATGCTTCAATTTATAAGGCCGATCAATTTGCATTCCCCTGGTAATGCTTCTCATATTCCTCCTGTTGCTTCCAATGAGAACAGTTACGGGTAAATTAAACTCTTTGTTTCTTGACATTTAAAATTTCAATAAATATTTAATTCCTGAGCATGCTCCTTGTTTCAACCCTTTGACCATCAATTTCTATCGAATAAAAATATACACCTTTTGTTAATTTTCCATGATCGGTATTTGAAGTATTCAGCAAATAATTGTGTTGTCCGGCATGCTTAATGCCTTCGTCAACCAGCATGATAAGTTGTCCCATGGTGTTGTAAATGAATAATTTTATATGGGAATCAGATGCAACTTGATAGCTTATGTTGGTTTGATCATTAAATGGATTTGGATAGTTTCCTAAAAGAATAGATTCATTATTATCTTCAAATGAAGAAGTTGAAAGTGCTGGGTCGTGAATGGCAAGCGCCTTAATACAAATATTGCCTGAGTGCTCAAAGCTCGAATCGTCAATGTATTCGTAAAAATCCTTCCAATTTCCGGACTGTTTGTAATAACTTTCTCCTGCGCTGGCAACTGACGGAACGATTGTGCGACTATCGGCACCCAGCAAAACAGGAACGTCTGAAGTCCTATCGTAAGGAAAACCGCCATCCGACAAGTTTAAATAAACATAGAAATCATCACCGCCAAAAATATTCACTTCATCATTCAGGTCAATAGTGTGCAATCCAGAGAATTCAAGGTTTCCAGTCACTTCATCCAGTTGATTGCTGAGTGTTGTTCCATCAAAATCATCATAAATTCTTACCATGAAATCCACATCGTTTTCAGCCGTGAAGAAACTAACCGCTGTAATGGCTTCATGTTCGGTGGCCGTGAAAGCGTTGAATGCTTCAGTTATACCTTCCAAAGTATCGCGCCAACCATGATAATCATGATAATAAGCGGTATCCCATGCTGATTGAATGACATTGTAAAATGAAATGGCACCCATTTCAGGGTTTTGGCAGGCTTGTTTATCATAATAGGATATCCAGAAAAATCCATCCAATCCCCAGTCAGTTCCCCAGCTGTTTTTAACGATCCACGCTCCTGGTAGAGGTGCCTGTGTTATATGATCATCATCCCAACCTACAATAGCTACGGAATGATTTGGTTCCATATTATTCGATGGTGGCTGGTAGTGATTATAATTGTTATCAATAAAACTGTTGTTGTAGGCCATACAGGTTGCCATGACACCATATTCCATTATTTTCGACTTGATCAAATCAATATATTCAAGATTAGGTCCTGCAGTATACCATTCAACATCACGGGCATAATAAATATGATAATTTGGGCTGAATCGTTGTGGCGGACTGTTGTAACTATTGCCATCAATCTCCCTTGTAGCACCTTCCAATCTCGACATATAGGCTGTTGTTACCCGATAGTCGCCTCCCATGTGTACTTCGAGTCCCTGTCCATTATTATAAGGCGGGTTTAAATCCTGGTTAAAATACTCGTTATAGCCATTCCACCAATCGAGATGGTATTCGGCCAACGCTGGTTCACCGCTTTCGCCTTCATCCTCCCATATGCCGGTCATCATCAGGTTGCCTTCCATGGAAGCCCAACTGCCATGTGTCCAGCATGTTCCGCCCTGTTGGCTTTTAACACTGGTTACATAATTCTGGCCATTATAATCACGCAGATCAAATTGCGAGGGTATTTGGGCTATTAAAAAATGAATAGTTAACGGGAAAACCAGGGTAAGAGTAAAGACTTTCTTCATAATTGAATAATTGAATTTTAGAATGAAATGCACCGAATTAAAAGTTCCAAATTTAACAAAAAACATCCTAAGGAGTTTAGGATGTTCAAAGTTTTATCCGGAATGGATGTCATTTAACAACATCCATTGATATAAGTCAAAAAAAAGCTCTAATGATGCCACATAAATGATTTAACCGAGTTTAGCGTGGCTTCCATCGCAAAAAGGATGGTTGTCTGTTTGTTTGCACATACAGAAAGCGGCTTTCTTTGTGCTGTCAGCTTTAAATACATGCGGTTTAAAACCGGTGCCTTTGTGCGAGCCATCACAATAGGGTTGATTGGCAGATAATCCGCAAGCGCACCAGGCGTATGCTTTTCCTTCTTCCAATCCTACAATTTGAGGCGTGTTGCCAGCTATTTTTCCTTTTTCCATGATATTTGTATTTAATTATATGTTATTCGTTGTATTTATGATTCAAATTCTTCGATCAAAACGCCCATTTTACCCATTTGATAATCCCGCATAGCTTCCATGATCTCCGTTTGGGTATTCATCACAAATGGTCCGTAAGTGGTTATTTCTTCTTTGATGGGTTCTCCAGCGAGTAAAATAGCATGCGTGTCTTCCATCCCTTTAATCGAAATATTGTTTCCGTCATTCTTAAACCAAACCATATCTTTTGAAGTTGTTTCACGGTCACCGTTTACCAAAAGAGCGCCGTCGAGCTGGTAAAGGAGGGTGTTGAAATGTTCAGGTAGTGGGATGGTCGTTTTACCGCCTTTTTCAATGGTGAGACGTAAAACGATCAACGGGCTGTTTGTTAAAATTGGTCCTTTGATCCCATTAACTTCACCCGCCACAACAGCAATGTCTGTTTTTTTGTCTTCCGACTTGAAACGGGGGGTGTCTTCTTTTGAAAGGGGTTGGTAGGATGGTTCGTCCATTTTATTTTTAGCAGGGGCATTAACCCAGAACTGGATGATCTCAAAAACACCTCCTTTTTCGGCAAGTTCTTTGTTTGGGCGTTCACTATGCACGATGCCCATCCCACTGTTCATCCATTGGGTGCCGCCTTCCATAATGATGCTGTTATTCCCCCTCGAATCCTGGTGATGCACGCCGCCTTTAAATATTAAAGTTACAGGCGAAAAACCCCGGTGAGGATGCGGCCCCACGCCATGGTCTTTTTGTTGCCCTCCTCCATCCATCTTCTTATTCCAATGATGCAACAGGATGAAAGGATCTACCTGATCAATGCCGGCGGCTGGCAGCGGCTGGTCGAGGTATATGCCGCCCATATTCACTTTTTGAGCGGGAATGATTTTATGTATGCTTCTATTTTTCATTTTACACCCATTCTGATCAAAAGTTGTCAGTTTCTGATCTTTTTTAATAGTTCAACAATTAATGCTGCTTCTTGTTCACTTATTTTATCGGTAAGCAGTTCGTCCAGTGTTTTATTTAATTTCGGCAGAACATCATCAATGAGCATTAATCCCTTTTCACTGATACGTAGGTCCATTTTTCTTCGGTTGTGTTCGCATAAGCTTCTCTCTACCAATTCTTTTTTCACTAAGCGGTCTAAAATACGTGTAACATCTGATGTCTTGAACAATACCCGATCTTTTACTTCGCCTACAGAAATTACATCAGGATACTCACTTTGAAGTAAGCGCAATATGTTAAATTGTACATGCGTTAGCCCGAAACCCTTTAGTATACTGGATATATGTTCGTCAAGGAAGTTGAAAATCCAAATAATTTCAACAGCTGCCCGCTGATGTTTTGTATACGCCAGTTTTTTTGCCAAAAAATAAGTTTTAAACAAAATATGTTTAGAACAACAAAAGTAGATAAATTTATTGAATAACGAAAAAAAACTACCAGATTAATAAGGTTTACTCCTTGCTGAGCAGTTCGGTGTAGATATTGTAATTGGGCTCTTCAAAACAAACGAAGTATACGGTTGAAGGAATTTCATTGTCTTTTAAAAAGTTCTGAACCGTTTTAATGGCAATTTCAGCAGCTTCATGTTTCGGGTATCCATAGATGCCGGTACTGATGTTTGGAAAAGCTATGGATTTGCAATCGTTCAGTTGCGCTAGTTGCAAGCTGTTTTTGTAGCAATTTTTAAGTAATTCAGCTTCATTAAATTTACCGCCCCTCCAAACGGGACCGACCGTGTGTATCACATACCTGGCCGGTAGTTTATATCCATTGGTAATTTTAGCTTCACTGGTATGGCAACCATTCAGTGTTTTGCATTCTTCCAGTAATTCCGGTCCGGCAGCACGATGGATAGCACCGTCAACTCCGCCACCTCCAAGTAATCGGCTGTTAGCTGCATTTACAATGGCATCCACTTTCAGTTGGGTAATGTCTTTTCTTGTGACTTCTATTCGTTTTTCCACTTTTATACTTTTTTAACCACGAGTTGTGCATTATGATAATCGACAAAAATAACTTTTTCTCCTTTGTTAATATAACTTGTTAAGGCGACCGCATCGTATAAATCGCCATCAATTTCTATTTTTCCTGATGGCCTCAGTATTGTTCTTGATACACCTGATTTGTTGATCATGGATTTATAAGCCACTGTGGCCGAAGAATAGCCTTCATCGGTAATTTGCGTTTTTACCAAAGCAAGGTTGCCGAACCTTGTCGTTGAAAATAGCTGTTTACTAAGGGCAATTGATCCTACTATGGAAACGAAAAATGCAATAATAACGACAAAAAATGCCCTGACGAGTTTCGACAGGTCATAATCAAAGGTCCCCGGCCCGATTTGATCAACCATACTGAGCGTTAATCCGCTCACCATCAAAATAATGCCGAGTATACCGGCCACTCCAAACCCGGGTATTGCAAAGATCTCTACAGCTATTAAAATAAGTCCGGCAACAAATATCAGAATCTCCCAGTTGTTGGCCAATCCTTCAATATACAAAGGTGCAAAATACAAGAGTGCCGCCAGGGTGGCTGCCGCGATGGGAAATCCAATGCCGGGGGTTTGTAATTCAAAGTAAATACCACCCACGATGATCATGATCAGGATACCACTGACGATCGGGTGGATCAGCCAGCCGATTATTTTATCTGTTGCCGATAACTGATGCCTGATAATTTCACTGTCCTCGTATCCGGTTCTTTCGAGAACTTCTTCAATACTGTTCAATTTAGCTTCGCAGAAATCATATTTTATGGCTTCTGAAACTGTAAAAGTAAGCACCTGTCCTGAATCACTGATACCTGCCACATAAACTTTCGGATCGACCATAGCTTGTGCAATGTCTACATCCCGATTTTTAGCCTCTGCCGTTGATCGCATCATCGATCGCATATACGACTGGTATTTGTCGGGCATTTGCTCACCCTGCTGGTTCACAACCGTGGCTGCTCCAATGTTGGCGCCGGGGGCCATGTAAATGCTGTCGCATGCAATGGAGATCAGCGCACCTGCTGAGGCGGCATTCTTGTCAATAAAAACATACACCGGGATGCGTGAATTGAGGATTTTTGTGCGAATAGAATCCGCGTCATCCAGGGTGCCGCCATAGGTATTCATATGTATTAAAATGATATCAGCTTTCTGATCAACTGCTGCTTCCATAGCTAGTTTGGTAGTGCGCCAAACCGGTGGGGCAATCATTTCTTTAATATCAAAAATATAGACCTTTTTCTGTTGGGATGAATCCGTTTCATTACCATTCATTTGCAAGCTGAATACAACAAAACTGACCATCAAAATGAACCTGGTAAAGTATGTTAGTGAATACTTAATCATTCGAATTGTTTTTATGCATTTTTCTGTATCTCCGTTTCCATGCCTGCCTTTTCCAGTATTTACCCCAGGTAACATTTGTCCACAGCCTTTCATGCAAATAATATAAAATAAGCTTAGCCACAATGTCAACAATTGTTATGATCGATGCCGTTTCAAGAATTTCCGAATATGATTTTGTAGTGTACTGCCGGAAGATCACAAAACTGATGATAAAGGTAGCTCCTGAAGCAATAAATCTCCAGCTAAAAGCCTTTAGGATACTCCTTGTAGGGCTGTCTTTCTGTTGTTCTGCTCGAATATTATTGGCCATTTTTTCGTCAGGTGTAAAACATACAATTATACTAAAAAATACGCTGCGGGTGTTAATATTTATTAAATAAAATACCTCTGTACCTTCTTTATAAAGTATTCATGCAGTAAATTGTTGGTGGCTATGATCTGCTGACCGAATATGTAATTTGATTTCCCGGAGAAATCGCTGACTTTGCCACTGGCCTGTTTTACAATAAATGCTCCCGCGGCCACATCCCAGGGTTTAAGGCCATATTCAAAAAACACATCAAAGCGACCACATGCCACGTATGCCAGATCAACAGCTGCTGAACCGAGCCTGCGGATACCTCTTGAATTTTGCATTACATCTTTGAATAACAGCAGGTAAGGATCAATTAGTGAGAAGTCATGATAGGGAAATCCTGTAGCTATCAATGCTTTACCCGGAACATTGTTTTCAGAAACAGAAATAATCTTGTTATTTACGTAAGCAGGCTGGTTTTTAATAGTATGAAAACATTCTTTTGAGTTGATTTCATAGACAATCCCCAGGATGATTTCATCTTTAAAACTTAAAGCTACCGAAATGGAATATACCGGAATTGAATGTATAAAATTGGTGGTGCCATCAATCGGATCAATGATCCAGTTGTATTCAGCAGCCTTCTTTTGCGATTGATCCTCTTCTACAATAAAACCCGCGTTTGGTATCATACCTTTCAATTCTCTGATCAGCCTTTGTTCAGCTTCTTTATCAATGTATGTAACAAAATCGTTCAAACCTTTCACTTCAACATCAGCGGTTGATAATTTTTTTGATTCCGCCTCAATAAACGAACCCACTCTTTTTACGATTTCTATTACCTCTTTTGAAATAACTTCAAGTTTCATTTTAGTAGTTCTTACATATTAGTTTTCTGTTTCTTCACTTGTTTTCTCTTCCTTCCCATCATTTGTTGCAGTATGATGCCGGCAATGATGAACCCCAATCCAATAACTGTTGAGGTATGTATTTTTTCACCTACTGTCAGGTTAATGATAAACAAAGCCAGGAATGGAGAGAGGTAAATCAAGTTGCTCACTTTGGCCGTATCACTTGAAAAATTGAGCGCTCTGAGCCAAATCACAAAGGTTATGCTCATTTCGAACATACCGATATATATAATCCCCATGAAAGCGTAACCACCGGGAATCATTAATTTAACACCTGTAATGAGCAAATAGATGAAAATATAGAGAAATCCAAAAACCAGGTTCAGCATGATCTTTCCGGTTTCCTCTCGATGATCTTTCATGTTCAAAATCCAATATACGGCCCATACAAAAGCACTGCCTACCGCAAGGGAAATGCCCAGGGGATCTGTTGATTTAAATTCCGTTAGCTGCCCCTTTGATGAAATGACGATAATCCCTAGAAAACTTATAAAAATGGCCAATATGCTGAAACCACTTATCTTTTGTTTTAAGAATGGAATTGACAGTAAAACGAGCGCAATGGGCCAGGTATAATTTAAGGTGCCAGCGATTTGTGCTTCCAGCAGTTCATAGGCTTTAAATAATACCAGGTAATACAGGAATGGATTAAAAAAACCCATCAAAGCTGAAGATAATAAAGCGCGTTTATTAAAGTCATTAAATTGAAGGCGATGGGCGCTTAATTGATTGATCGCCAACAAAGCAATGAATCCAAAAAGCGAACTCCAGAGAAGCAACTGATCGTAAGGAATGTAGCGCAATGTAATTTTAAAGGCAGAACTCATGGTCGACCAGAAAAGTACCGCCACCAAAGCCAGGAGATACGCTTTATTTTGTTGAATTTTATCCGTGTTCATTATTTAATAACTGCCCAGTCAGGCATTACATGCAGGTCGATGCCAAACACATAAGTGCCCCAGTAATAAGTCACAAATGTAATAATTATGGCACCTATTAAATTCAAAATAAACCCGGTTCTCGCCATGTCCATAACCTTGATCCTGCCCGATCCAAAAATAATGGCGTTCGGTGGGGTGGCCACAGGCAGCATAAATGCCATGGAAGCACTTATGGTTGCTGGGAGCATAAATAATAACGGATGTATGTTGATGGTAACTGATAAGCCTGCCAAAACCGGCAGCAGCATTTCGGTAGTTGCTGTGTTTGAAGTTAATTCCGTTAAAAAGGTCATGGTGAGTGAGATGGCTATAATGATGAACAAAGGATGCCAGTTTCCCAATACGCTGAGTTGCTCACCAAACCACAGGGATAATCCTGATTCTTTAAATCCGCTGGCCAATGCAAATCCGCCCCCGAATAAAAGAACGATATTCCATGGTATTTTAGCAGAAGTGGACCAGTCCATGATCCTTGTTTTTTTTATTCCTTTAGCCGGTATAAAAAACAGGATGACAGCCATAAAAATGGCAACCGTTCCATCATTCAGATAATCTGGGTTTGGGAACAAATCACTCCAGCCAGGCACATCAAATTCTCCAATCGCAATGCCGCTTCGCGTGAGCCATAATAGCGCCAATAATATAAAGTCAATCAGTATGATCTTTTCTTCAAAACTGGCTGGCCCCAGGTCGTTATACTGTTTTTTGAAATCGATACCTCTCATGTCAATCAGCGAAGTCTGGGGTTTGTATACAAAATACAGGAATAGCCAGATTATTATGAAAAAAATGATGGATATGGGCAGTGCGAAAATGAACCAGTCAGAAAAACTGATGTCAGGCGCCTGCGGAAACATGATCTGGAAAATCCTGGCAAACGATAAATTGGGAGGTGTCCCGACTAAGGTGGCGATACCGCCAACGGATGCGCTGTAGGCAATACCCAGGAGTAAACCAATGGAATATCTTGACAAATCCTTTTTATCCATAAAATCTTCCAGTTTGCTAATAATGGAAAGTAATATGGGAACCATCATCATGGCGGTGGCGGTATTGGAAATCCACATAGAAAGAAAAGCTGTTGCGAACATGAAACCCAGTAAGATGCGCGCTGGGCTGGTACCTGTAATCATGAGGATTCGCAAGGCAATACGTTTGTGTAAATTCCATTTTTGCATGGCCAGTGCTACGAGAAAGCCACCGATAAAAAGGAAAATAACATGATTAAAATAGGTGGAAGAAACATCTTTGCCATTCATAATACCTAACAAGGGAAATAATACCACGGGTATCAATGCTGTAACCGCTAAAGGTATTATCTCTGTGATCCACCAGATGGCCATCAGTAATGCAATTGCCAGTGTGTATGTCACTTGTGGGTTCCCGGGTTCCAGGTTGCCGAAAAGAATGATGAGAAGAAAGGTGATGGGGGCAATGATATACCCTGTAATATTTCTGAGGCTTAAATGATACGGGAATTTTTTTGTCATTTGTGAACCACTATATTTTAGCTGCAAATTAGTGAAATAATGTTTTCAAAACAAACGGGCTGATGCTGCTTCTTTTCGGAAAATATTTTTGATGCATAGACCGACTTTTTTGATAAGGTATGTTTCTTTAATTGTTAAATTAATCACAGCACAAATAAAAATTGTATTAACTTTGCAATCCTTTTTTTAAAAATTTTGGTTATGAGTAAGTTAGCTGTAGTTGCTTTTGGTGGGAATGCGCTCTTAAGGGCGGGGCAGAAAGGTACCATTGATGAACAGGAAGATAATGCCTATAAAGCGAGTAAAAACCTGGTTAAATTAATAAACCGGGATTATAACCTAGTGGTTACGCATGGAAATGGTCCGCAAGTAGGAAATATATTGCTTGCCAATACAGCGGGTTACAAACAATATGGTATTCCTGATATGCCGCTGGATGTAAATGTAGCTTATTCGCAGGGGTTTATAGGCTATCTGCTGGAGCAGCAATTGAGAAATGTATTGCTGGAGGAAGACCTCGATAGGGATATTATATCAATAATTACACGGGTACTTGTTAATAAAGATGACCCCGCTTTCCAGAAACCTACAAAACCGATCGGCCCATTTTTTACAAAAGAAGAAGCGGCAACGATGATGCAAAATAATAACGTTACTTTTCGCGAAGATGCAGCAGGAAGAGGCTGGCGAAAAGTAGTGGCATCGCCAACACCCCTGGTGATTTTTAACCGGATGTCGATTGAAAAAATTGCCCGTGAAGGACACATCGTAATTGCAGTTGGGGGAGGGGGTATCCCTTGTTTTTATGAAGCTGAGAACAAACTTCAGGGTATTGATGCCGTCATAGATAAAGATTTGGCTTCAGCGTTGCTTGCATCACAGATACGGGCGGATAAATTATTTATTTTAACGGATGTGCCCAAAGTGTGTTTAAATTTTAATACACCGCAGGAAAAAACAATTGACCGGATGAGTATTGCCGAAGCACGAAGATACCTGGAAGAAGGTCAGTTTGGTGAAGGAAGCATGGGGCCGAAGATCAGAGCTGCCATTCATTTTGTGGAAAGAAGTGGAAAAGATACCATCATAACCGAAACTACTTTACTCGGTATAGATAACGGTGGCACGAGGGTTACCATTGTCTAATTGCTATTCGTCGGACATTTTAACGTAAAAGGCAACTTTTTCAAGCGTCGTGATCATATCATATTCTTCAAGATATACATCATCCGGAACATCAATAGGTTTTGGGGTATAGTTTAAAATGCCTTTGATACCTGCCTTTACAAGCGTTTTGGCAGTTTCCGTAGTTTGGTCGGCCGGAACTGTAATAATACCCACTTTAATATCTTTTTGCTTGATTATTTTATTCAATTCTGTGATCGAATAGCATTCAACACCGCTGAATCTATTTCCGATTTTATCAGGATTTGTGTCGAAACCTGCGACTATTTCCAATTTGTGTCGCTTGCCTGTAAAGTAATTGATCAAAGCACGTCCTAAATTTCCCATCCCCACAATAGCCACGTTGATACCTTCTTCACTATCAATTATATTCCCAATTAAATTAATCAATTCCTCTATGTTATAGCCTTTTCTCAAGGTACCCGAGTACCCGATCAGCATTAGGTCGCGGCGCACCTGAACCGAAGTGATATGCTGGATTTTGGCAATCTCATGAGAAAATATGTGTGTTTTACCATTGCTCAAACAAAGCAGAAGTGCCCTCCTGTATTGGCTTAAACGTTCAATGGTTTTGTGCGGAAGATTTTTAAAAGTTAATTGCTTTGTCATTATGGTTGTTAAATTTATAACAGTGCAAATGTATATGGCTTCACATAAGTATGCAAATATTTGTTAATAAAATAACAATAAAAATATATACCGGAAATCAGAATATGGATTAAAAACTACGATTATATGACAGTGTGGCTTGCATTCGTGGGTAAACACCGACTTCAAATGACAGGTTATTATATTCGTTAAACATCCACGAACCGCCGAATATAAAATTCCATTGCTGACCTTTGAAGGCTTTTACATCGCCTCTGTAGTCAATATACCTGCCTGTAATAGATTCTAAGTCCCTGTCGATATCTCTCACATCAACTTCCCCGCTAAAAAACTGATCGTTAAAGAACCCCATAGCTCCAAGCCACAAAGCACTTTTCATTTGGCTTTTTTTATTTCCAAAGAGAATTCCAATTTTAGGCATGAATGAATGGCTGTAAAGTTTACCATCAACCTGTAAAGGGTTCGACATGATAAAATTATAATCGGCAATTAAAAAGAACCTTGAGAAGCCTATTGCTAAAGTAGCACCTGCTCCAAACGAAGGGCCATGAAAAGCGGGCTTTTCAGTAATACTGAATGTAATAGTATCAAATGGTAAGTTAATTGTGTCAGCCTCATTTACAATTTCAACATGAAATTGTGTGACCGTAATATTGGGATTCACTTGTCCGGCAGTATATCCAATTATACCATAAATATTTAAAAATGGAAATAGCCAAATATTCGGTCTGATATTGGTTTTAAATTCCATGACCGATGTATTCTGGTACATTGAATCAACAATTATGGTAACAGGTATGGGCTCGTTATTTCCTTTAACTTCACCAACCATTTGTAAATCTGTACCGTAATAATCCTGATTATAGTAAAATGAGTTTATACTTATACCATAAGGATTGGGTGTAAAATTGCCTTTTTCATATTGTTTTTTGTTCCATAAAGGTAGGGCAGTTGGCTTCTTACTGGTTTCAGGAATTTTAAACTTACTGTTGAAAATAAGCCCGTAACCCGTGTTTTGAGCCAAGGAGTGAGATGCAATCAGGAGTAATACCAGCAGCGCGATTATGTTGGCTGTTAATTTCATTTGCTTGCTTAATTTACATAAATGGAATAGTAAAGAAAGCAAAAATATCCGAATATGAGTAAAATTCCTTCTATTCTGGATATAGTTGTTTTCTCTTTGCCGGCATGAATAAATAGCATCAGCAGAAAACTGAACAGTACGAGCATACCAATCTGCACATTCAGCGCCAGATCAAAATCAATAGGATGGATCAATGCGCTGCACCCAAGAACAAGGAAAATATTAAAAATATTAGATCCAATAGCATTACCAAAAGCAATATCCGTATTTTTTTTCCTGGCTGCGATAATCGTGGTCACTAGTTCAGGAAGGGATGTGGCACCAGCAATCAGTGTCAATCCAAGGGTTGATTCGGAAGCACCCAGATCAGTTGATAATTGGGAAACACCCGAAATGATCCATTTACCACCAATAAATAATCCCACACCACCAAGAATAATAAAAGCAATTGATCGGGACAGTGATATTATTTTGACCTCTTCGCTATGATCATCTTTTTTGTCTTGTTTATCCTTAAAAAATGATACGTAAAGATAGTAAACCAGGATGGCAAGTAGAATTAGAGCATCTACCTGGTTGATGGCATTGTGCTTCCGGCCAAAAATAAAATCATTGGCAAGTAGCATGACCATGATAACAGCCAGCAGGTTAAACCACATGTCCCTTTTATTGATGATTTGCCTGACTTTTATCGGGAAAATAACAGCAGCAACACCTATCACCAGCAAGGTATTGGTAATATTACTCCCGATCACATTTCCCATTGCCAGGTCGGTATTTCCGTTGATACTAGCAAAAACATTGATCACAAGTTCAGGAAGAGATGTGCCTAGTGCAACAATTGTTAAGCCAATGATGAGTTGTGAGAGTCCGAAGCGCAAACCCAGGGAAGAAGCACCGGTTATCAGCCAGTTGGCTCCTAAAATAAGAACAATAAATCCAACAACAAACAATATATATGTCAGCATAGTTTACTTGATATTGAGTTAAATAGAAAAAATAGATCCATTACCTTTCGCCAAAAATCCTCGTGCCTACCCTGATGAGGGTGCTTCCTTCTTCAATGGCTATCTGATAATCATCTGACATACCCATCGATATTTCCTTAAAATAAACTGTGTCAGAAAAATATATTTTTTTGAGCTGATCAAAATAATCTTTCAGCCGTCTGAATTCATTTCTTACTTGTTCCGTGCGATCTGTATAGGTTGCCATCCCCATTACGCCAGTAATTCTTACATTATTGAAAGATTTATAAGCTTCGCTTTCAATTAATTCGATAGCTTCATCAAAATCCAAGCCGAATTTTGTGGATTCTTCAGCAATATGAAATTGTAGTAAACAATCAATAATGCGATTATTTTTTATAGCCTGTTTATTAATTTCGCCAAGTAATTTTATACTGTCAACTGCATGGATCAGAGCAACGAAAGGCGCAATGAATTTTACTTTGTTCCGCTGCAAATGTCCAATATAATGCCATTCGATCTCAACCGGCAGTTGTTCTTGTTTAGCAATTAATTCCTGTACTTTGTTCTCTCCGAAAATAGAATGTCCTGTTTGTAAGGCTTCTTTAATGATTTCGACAGGTTTTGTTTTGGAAACGGCAACAAGTTTAACACCGGATGGCAGTTGTTGAAGCAAATCAGTCAGGTTTTCTTGAATGCCCATTTGTTTTTTTTGCAAAGTTAAAATTTGATGATAACTGTTTTTATTTTGCGCATGCTTTTCTTGCTTAATTTATACTTTTGCTTCTGAACTTAATAAAATGAAACAATTTATCCGGTTACTTTCAGGCCAGTTGATCTTTTGGTTATCATTATTTACCATTGAAAGAACCATTTTTTTAATCTGGTATTCTGCTAATATTCGCAGAGAAAATATTCCTTTCACAGAAGTGTTCCAAGTTTACTGCAATGCTTTTAAATTGGATGTTTCCACAGCAGCTTATATTTTAGTGGTTCCTGCTATTCTTTTATCAATACAATTATTCTTTCGCAAAGGGAGGCTTGACACACTTATTACCATTTATTCAAGTGTCATTATCATTATTTATTGCTTGATCTCGATGGGAGAGATTGGACTATTTGGAGAATGGAATGCAAAACTATCATATAAGGCTTTATTATATTTACAACGGCCTGATGAAGTGTTCAATACGGTTCAACTATCCAAATTCGTATTGTTGCTGTTCCTATGGATTTCTCAGTCTGTCTTGTATATATTTTTATACATCAAAATCTTTAATAATAAATATTTTCGTATTCAATCTAAACCGCATCCTGCGGCAAGTACTGCTGGTATATTAATTACGTTGGTACTTCTGTTTTTATCCATTAGAGGCGGGCTTAAAGAAATTCCTATTACGGCAAGTGATTCGTATTTTTCTCAATATAATATACTGAACATCACTGCTGTTAACCCGGGATATAACATTGTGTTCAGCGTTTTAAACCATACTAGTTTAAGTGAACTTCAGCCATTTTTTACGATGAATGATGAGGAAGCCCAGAAATTGGTAGAGGCTATGCATGTTATCCCCAGGGATACAACTGTATTCATATCGAAATACAGTCAGCCAAACATTGTTTTTGTATTGCTGGAAAGCTGGCCGGGTGATGTGATCGAGTCATTGGGAGGTATTCCTGAAATTACACCCGAATTTCATAAGCTTGAGTCGGAAGGAATTCTTTTTACTAATTTTTATGCATCAGGTAACCGCTCGCAGCAGGGAAATGCCAGTATTTTTTCCGGACTTCCTGCGCTTCCAATAACCACTTTATCTGATCATCCTGAGAAATATGCTGCTGTGCCAAGCCTGGTAAAAATATTAAATGAACAAGGATATTATACTTCCTTTTATTTTGGAGGACAATTGATTTATGGAAATTTAAAATCGTTTTTGGTGTATAATGAATTTGACCGCATTATTGAGGGTGTTGATTTTGATGAAAATTTGATAAGGGGAAAACTGGGTGTCCACGATGAATATGTTCTTAATGAGTATGCTGTTGACCTTCAAAAGATGGTTCAACCTTTTTTTAGCACTGTATTTACTTTAAGTTCACATCCGCCTTATGATTATCCGGGTGATCGGCCAATTGATTGGATAAAAGTGGAAAATCAGTTTGTAAATTCTGTTCATTATTCGGACCAGTGCCTGGGTGACTTTTTTGATAAAATAAGAAAAACACCGGTTTGGGATAACACATTATTTTTTATCATGTCAGATCATTCTCATTTATCGTATAAAGGATATCCATTATGGAGTTTCGAATATCACCAAATTCCCTTATTGATTACTGGCGGTGCATTAAAAGATAATTTCAAGGGTGGAAGAATTGATAAAATTTGTTCTAATATGGACATTCCGAAAACGATTTTAAAACAACTTAATTACCCTTCAGATTCCTTCACCTGGAGTAAAAACATGTTTAATCCCTACACACCCGAGTTTGCTTTCTTTGAATTAACAGATGGTTTCGGCTGGAAGCGTCCTTATGGTGACCTTGTGAAAAGTGCTGCGTATAATTGGTATTATCAAAAAAATGCACCAAAAGACAAATTGCCCGTCTTGGAAAAAGAAGGATACGCTTATATACAGCATTTGTTAAAAGAATTTTTAAATTATTAATTAAATTCAAAACCTAAAAAAAAGAACATGAAAAAATACTTACTTATGGCGTTTTTGGCAACGTTGGTTTTTCAATACGGATGCAAAGAAAAGGTGGTTTCTTACGCCGACTCAGGGACCAAGGTGCAATTAAAAACTGGTCAGGCCTTAAAAGTGGAACTTTCAGGTAATCCAAGTACAGGTAACGACTGGCGAAAGATTACTTATGATGATCAGGTGATTATGGAAGACGGAAAGCGGGATTATAAATTGGATGATGATAAGATTGGAAGCGGAGGGATGTACCAATATCATTTTAAGGCTTTGGCGCCTGGAAAAACAAAACTGTTTATGGAATATGGCCCGAAATACGACGATCAAAAAGAAGCTTTGAAAATATTTGAGATCGAAGTGCTAGTAGTTGGTTAAACGTGTTCAATTAATTCTCCACCATAAAAACATAAAGTTCCCTGGGGCCGTGGGCACCCATAACCAGGGTTTTTTCGATATCAGCAGTCCGGCTGGGGCCGGTTATGACGGATATTTGTGATGGAAGACGACCCTTATAATTTTGGGTCATGCCTTTCAGGGCATCTTTCAATTCAGGAACTACCTGTGATGCCGCAGCAATAACGATATGAACTTCGGGATATACAAACATGCGCCGGCCGGAAAGTGTCGCGGAAGAAACCATAATGCTGCCAAATCTTGAAATCAAGTACTCACATCGGGTGATGCCTATCTTTTGATCAAGGAAATTTTCAGGATCATTATCGATATTCACTCCTTCACTTGTGAAAAATTTTATAACCTGGTCATCAATACTGTAGATATGGTCCCAGCCTTTTTGTTGTTTTAAAAATTTCAGGTTTTCTATAATAGCCTTCTCATTTTCGCAATAAATGAACGTGCCACCTACATCACTTAAGCGGATGGCAAATTCAACTTCAGGCAATTCTTTCAGTTCTTTATAAACCGATTTACTGAAGTCGACATCCTTAAACGGATTTTCCTGTTTGCTTATAAGTGCATTCCGGACTTCTTTCAGGATTTTTTCTTTGGTTGTACTCTCTTCCATAAATTCCGGTTATGCTGTGCCAGCTTTATTTTCAGGATCCATAATATCTTCTTCTTTTTTGATCACTGCCTTTTTCCGTGGACGCCTGGTAACCTTTTTCACAACTTTATTATCCTTGATAACTTCTGTTACATCACCCCAGGGTCTTTTCCCAAAAATATTTTCAAGGTCTTCACCAAAAATTACTTCTTTCTCAAGCAGTTTATTGGCTAATTTTTCCAAACCTTCGCGGTTTTCTGATAATATCTTGACTGCTCTTTCGTAGGATTGCTCTACAATGGCTTTAACTTCAGTGTCGATAATCTCATTGGTTTTTTCGCTGAATGGTTTGTTAAAAGCATAATCCTGCTGGCCCGAAGAATCATAAAAACTGATGTTCCCCACTTTTTTGCTGAAGCCAAAATAAGCAACCATTGCAAATGCTTGTTTGGTTACTTTTTCGAGGTCATTAAGAGCTCCGGTTGAAACTTTCCCAAACACAACCTTTTCTGCAGCTCTGCCTCCTAATGCGGCTGTCATCTCATCGAGCATCTGCTCGTAGGTTGTAATCTGTCTTTCTTCAGGCAGATACCATGCTGCACCCAGTGACTTTCCCCTGGGAACAATGGTTACTTTAACTAAAGGATGGGCGTGCTCAAGTAGCCAGCTTATTGAAGCATGACCTGCTTCGTGGAAAGCAACCACTTTTTTCTCGTTGGGAGAAATAATCTTGTTCTTTTTTTCCAGGCCGCCAATGATCCGGTCAATGGCATCCATAAAATCCTGTTTGACGATTTTGTTATGGTTTGCGCGCGCAGCAATTAGGGCTGATTCATTACAAACATTCGCAATGTCAGCTCCTGAAAATCCTGGTGTTTGTTTTGCCAGAAATTCAACACTAACGCTCTTATCCAATTTCAAAGGCCGCATATGAACTTTGAAGATTTCTTTTCTCTCTTCGAGGTCAGGTAGTTCAACATAAATCTGTCTGTCAAATCTGCCGGCTCTTAACAATGCTTTATCAAGAATATCTGCCCGGTTGGTAGCAGCAAGTATGATGACACCTGAATTAGGAACGAAACCATCCATTTCTGTAAGAAGTTGGTTGAGTGTATTCTCTCGTTCATCATTCGCCCCGGTGGCAATATTTTTACCCCTCGCACGCCCGATGGCATCAATTTCATCAATAAAAATGATACTTGGCGATTTCTCTTTGGCCTGCTTGAACAGATCGCGCACCCTGGAAGCACCTACCCCAACAAACATCTCAACAAAGTCTGATCCTGAAATAGAATAAAAAGGCACATGTGCTTCTCCGGCAACCGATTTTGCCAGTAATGTTTTTCCCGTTCCCGGAGGGCCTACCAGGAGGACTCCTCTAGGGATTTTGCCACCTAATTTGGTGTATTTATCGGGTGTTTTTAAGAAATCCACAATTTCTTTGATTTCAACTTTTGCTTCTTCCAATCCGGCAACATCTTTGAAAGTGATGTTGACACTAGTGGTTTTATCGTATACCTGGGCTTTCGATTTTCCGATATTGAAAATCTGGCCACCGCCACCACCGCCGCCACGACTCATCATTCGCATGAAGAAAAACCAAACACCAATCAATAAAGCAATAGGTAAGATCCAGCTTAATACTTCGCCACCCCAGTTATGCCTTGTCTCCGACTCGACATATACCTGTTCGCTCATACCTTCCTGGGTTTCCTGTACATCTTCCATAAAAGTGGCCGGATCAGCCACATTGTAATAGAAGTGCGATGTCTGCTGGCCAAAACTCTGATCCTTGTTTACATCCTTATATTTCTCCTGGTTAAGCCTGTCTGGTTTGATGTAAATTTCAGCCGTTTCCTTGTTCACAAGGATGATCTTCTCAACATCGCCATCTATCAGCATGTCTTTTAAGGCTCGCCAGTCCGTTTTTTCAGCGGTTCCGCCCCAATTTAAAAATTGGATACCGATAAAAACAACAGCGAGGATTCCATAAATCCAGTAAAAATTAAATTTGGGTTTTTTCGGATCTTTCCCTGTCAATTTGTTAAAAGGATTATTACTATCTTTTTTGGGCGGGTTATTATCTTTTTTTTGCTCTGCCATTCTGTCTTAATCTAAATAAAATTGAATTAGTCCGCGCTTTCATATTCCTTTTTGAAGGAGTCAGCCCACAGATCTTCAAGATGATAGAAGGATCTGATGTCTTCCAGGAAAATGTGAACCACGACATCAAAGTAGTCTATCAAAATCCATTCCGCGTTTTCAACCCCTTCTTTGTTGAATGGTTTTGTTTCACATTGCTCCCTTACTACTTTTATCACATTGTCGTAAATTGCATCTACCTGTGTTTTAGAAGGCGCATGGCAAATTACGAAGTAGTTGGTCACTGAATTGTTAATCTTAGTTAAATCCAGGCTAATGATCTTTTTTGCTTTTTTATCCTGCATGGCACTGACGACTGCCTGCAATATATTAACTGCATCATCTTTTTCAAGAACTTTTTTCCCCATTAATATCTTCTAAATTAGAACCTTTTATATGCCGCAAAAGTAGCTAAAATTGGCATAAGAAATGGCAGTTTGGATGAATACTTTATATAGTTTTAATTAAGTTACTGAACAAAAATGTATTTTTATAAAAGATATGAGATTTGCTATTCATAGATTAGCTCGGGTTGGTTCGACCAACAAATATGCGTTCGACTTGTGTAAAAATAGGGAGGCAAAAGAAGGAGATGTGTTTTTGGCAAAGGAGCAATACGAGGGGCGCGGATATCATGCCAATTGCTGGTTGAGCGAAACCGGTAAAAATTTAACATTCAGTCTGATATTACAACCTAATTTCATATTGCCAGCAAGGCAATTCGTTATCACGCAGTTTATTTCACTGGCCATAGTTGATTTGATAAACGAATTGATCCATTATGAAAATGTGAGTATTAAGTGGCCAAATGATATATACATCAACGATTTAAAGGTAGGTGGTGTTTTGGTTCAGAATACGATCATCGGTAATGCATTCGAGAATTCGATAATAGGGATCGGGCTGAATGTAAATCAGAAAGAATTTCCACCCGAATTACCAAATCCAACCTCGATCATTCATTATTTCAATAAAGAACTGGAACTTGACGATCTGTTGAATGACCTATTGAAAAGTATTGACGAAAGATATGAACGCTTC
The DNA here is from genome assembly GCA_002869465.1 of Marinilabiliales bacterium. Classification (GTDB taxonomy): domain Bacteria; phylum Bacteroidota; class Bacteroidia; order Bacteroidales; family F082; genus UBA4459. The sequence continues at coordinate 392 of PKSW01000409.1, read as the reverse complement.
ATGATGGTGAATGATACGGAGGCACTTGAAAAAGAATATCTCGATCATTTGTACCGGTATAATGAAATATGCCACTTTACTGACATAAAAGGGAACTTCAAAGGGCGGATTACTGGTATAGGGGAATATGGTGAGTTGATGGTCGTTGATGAAAATGGAACGACAAGAAGTTATCACTTTAAAGAAATAGAATTCTTAATATAAATCTATTTTGCAAATTCAGTATTTAATTTCTCACCAATAATATTGACCAGGTTTTCCAGTGGTTTTTTGGCGATCATGGCCATCATCGGGTTGAGATTGGCATCAATCTTAACATGAGCCATTGTATGTTGCTCATTTAGTGTGTCTTCTTCAAGTTCAATCCTGAGGTTAAAGCTGATGGGTGATTT
>PKSW01000045.1 GCA_002869465.1 Marinilabiliales bacterium | reverse complement strand
GTGGAAAAACAAAAACGAAGTTATTGAACTGTTCGAAGGTGTTGACAACCTGTTGATTTATTCAGCATGGGATGTTTCTATCAATGCTACTGTTGGTCAGCCTTACGGAACCATCAGGGGTACTGATTTTGTTTATACTGATTCAAATGGAAATATAACTGATAAAGAAAATGGCAAGAAAACGGTTGACGAAAACGGATACTATTTAAGAACCGCCAGTGATACAGTTATCGGTAATATTGAGCCCGACTGGAAAATGGGTATTCCTACCACTTTATCATGGAAAGGACTCTCATTATACTTCCTGATCGACATTCAAAAAGGTGGGGAAATATACTCAGTAAGTACGAAATACGGAGAGGCCACCGGATTATATGAAAATACTGCCGGACTAAATGACAGGGGCGTTGAAATGCGTGAACTTGTTGCAGATGGTGGTGGTATTTTATACCCTGAAACTGTTAATGAAGATGGTACACCCAACACCACTTATGTTGAGGCATACAGGTGGGGTCGTGGATTCTATTACAATAACAGTCCAACTGCTCGTTACGTATTCGATGCGTCTTATGTGAAACTCCGTGAGCTTTCATTATCCTACTCACTTCCAAAGAAAACTATTGAAAATTCTATCTTAAACGAGGTACGATTCTCATTGGTTGGACGTAACTTGTGGATCATCCATAAAAACACTGATAATTTTGATCCGGAAGCCAGCCTTGGTTCAGGTAACCAGCAAGGTATCGAAACCGGTTCATACCCGGCCATGAGGTCATTCGGATTCAATGTAACTTTAGGATTTTAATTTAGAAACTTTAAAAAGATACTCATATGAAAATAATTAAATATTTATTGGTAACACTTACTGTAATCTTAGCGGTTACCCAGTGTAAGTTACCTGACAATGTCAATCCGAAAAGAGCCACTGAAGTTCCGGTTGAAACTCTTTTAACAAATGGGTTGCAAGCCTATTTCTATCAGATTGACCGGACAAATGATAACACTAATACTTGCAGACTGTATGTACAGTATTTCCAACAGGCAACCTATTTTGACGAATCTCGTTACCTGATGCAAGACCGCCAGATTCCTGATGGTTTTATAACCGAAGTTTACAGGGATGCTTTAATGGATTTCAAACAGGCGAAAGACATTGTTATGTCAGACGACTTGGGAGACCCTGACGGACAAGCCAATAGAGCAGCAGTTCTTGATATATTGATGGCACAAGGATTCTTAACATGCGTTGATTTATTTGGTAATCTACCTTATACTGAAGCATTGCAGCTAAATGATGCAACGCAACCAACATATGATGATGCGGCAACAATTTATCAATCTGAACTTACCAACCTGGCAAATGCGATTGAATCATTCAGACCAGGTTCAGGCTGGGGTGGTGCTGATATCCTGTACGGTGGTGATAATAATCTGTGGAAGAAGTATGGTGCTTCACTGCTCTTGCGTTATGGTATGCGCCTTGCTGATGTAAATCCAGATTTGTCAAAAACTGCTGTTGCAACTGCTTTAGCGGTTGGCGTATTTACCAGCCAGGAAGAAGCTGCTTTCTTGCACTGGGTAGGTGTTGTACCCAATGTAAATCCAATCTACACTGCTTTTGTAGTTGACGGTCGTAAAGACTATATGCCAACAAATACTATTGTTGACATCATGGCCAACCATGATGATGCAAATCATGACTTGGGTGGCGTTGACCCACGTTTGGATAATTACTTTACCACGGTTGAAGGACAACAAAGACCCTATGAAGGAGCCGTTGCCGGTTTAGACGGTGCACAAACTTATGCCCTGTTTTCACACTTCCAGGATGAATTCTTTGAAGCTTCTTTCCCTTCAATGTTATGTGATTACGTTGAAACTGAATTCTTCTTGGCTGAAGCAGCTCAAAGAGGTGGTTATGGTGTAAGCGGTACTGCTGAAGAGCATTATAATAATGCGATTACAGCAAGTATTCTTTACTGGCATGGTACACAGGAAGAAGCTGATGCTTACCTGGCACTTCCTGGTGTAGCCTATGACGCTGCCAAATGGAAAGAAAGAATTGGCGTTCAGAAATGGATCGCTCAATTTAACAGGGGTGTTGAAGGATGGACCGAATGGAAAAGACTTGACTATCCAATGTTGAATGTTCCTGAGGGATTCGTGTATGGTGATATTCCATTACGTTATGTATATCCTTACAATGAGGTTTTACAGAATAAAGCCAACTATGAAGCTGCAGCTGCAGCCATTGGTGGTGACTATACATATACTCCTATTTTCTGGGATGTAGTACCTACACCTTTTAATTAAGAAATAATTTTAATTGTAAAAACCGCTTTCAATTTGAAAGCGGTTTTTTTTTACCCATTTACGTCAAAAAAAACAAAAAATGAATGATAAATCCAAATTTTGAAAATGATGTTTAATGGTCTGCTACCTTAAAATGTTCTACTTAATTTATAGCCTGAATTAATGGTAAATACTGACTCACGATGGAGTCGAATGCTGGCCGGCTGGCCTCATCCACCGGTTTTGAAGGCGGTGATTCCACTTTTAACGGATTAATTGCACTTCCGTTTCTGTAAAATCTGAAATCGAGGTGGGGTCCGGTAGCAAGGCCGGTGCTACCCACATATCCAATTAAATCACCTTGCTTTACGTGTTGGCCTACTTTAATTCCTTTCGCAAATCCGTTTAAATGCATATAAACAGTGGTGTAGGTTCCGTTGTGTTTTATTTTAATATAATTGCCCCCACCACTTTTTTGGTAACCTTTCTGCATAACTATGCCATCTCCCACCGTGTAAACAGGTGTTCCTGTTGGTGCTGCATAATCCACCCCATGATGCGGCCTGCGTATTTTAAGCACCGGGTGCAACCGGCTATTGGAAAAACCTGAACTGATCCGGGAATATCTCAAAGGTGCTTTCAAAAAGGTTCGCTGCAGGCTATTGCCTTCCAAATCAAAATAATCCCCTTTTCCATTTTGCTCAAAATAAAAAGCGTACAAATCTTTATTGCCATGATTAAAGCTGGCCACTTTCACTTTTCCCAGGCCTGTATAAACGTCATCAACAAAATAAGTATCGTAAATGGCTTTGTAGCTATCACCTTCTTGAAGGCCGAAAAAATCAATGGTCCATGCATATATTTCTGATAGTTCATTGGCCAGGTTGGGATCTGCATCAGCATCTACAAGCGAATTCCATAAAGATGAT
>PKSW01000374.1 GCA_002869465.1 Marinilabiliales bacterium | reverse complement strand
ACAGATCCGGGATGGACACCTGCACTTTTTGAAATTCATAATGAGTACTATCCTTTAACTGGAGCACATGCAACCATGCCAAGTTGTTTTGATTGTCATCAGGGAGATTACAATAACACCCCCAATGATTGTTTTGGATGTCATGAGGATGATTATAATCAAACAAATGATCCACCTCATCAGTCAGCTCAATTTCCAACGGATTGCGAACTCTGTCATACACAATTTGCGTGGGAGCCATCTACATTTGACCACGACGCAATGTATTTCCCCATTTATAGTGGAAGACACAATGGAGAATGGAATCAATGTAATGATTGCCACGAAAACCCATCAGATTATTCCATATTTACCTGTATCACTTGTCATGAACAAGGAGAAACTGATGGTCACCATCAAGATGTTAATGGATATATATATAACAGCATAGCATGTTTATCCTGCCATCCGAATGGTGAAGGTGATAAAAGGTTTTTTAAAGAAATTAGATAGGATTTAGTATATGAAGTATTGGGTTCCAATTATTCTATTTGTTTTATGTAGCTCTGCGACGCTGGGCCAAAATCAAATTGAGCTTTATGAAGGAACGGTTTCATACATTACCACGCAAAGTGTGTATGTTAGATTTGAATCTACTGAGAATATTGAAGCTGGAGATACATTATACATCAGAAGGGAAGGTAAGTTAGTCCCTGCATTAGAAGTCAAGGATATTTCTTCAATTTCATGTGTATGTATAAATATTTCTACATTTTCTTTAAAAGAAAAAGATGTTGTTTTTGCAAAACAAAAGCCAAAAATAATTCCTCATGAAGTTACCAAAGATACAGCGCGATTATCAGTAACTCCTGAAATTGTAAAAAAAGATAGTATAGACAAGGGAAATGATGAAAAGGAGTTTAAACAGGATATAAATGGTCGTTTTTCAATTTCTTCCTACTCCAATTTTTCAAATAGCCCGGCAAGCAATCTGCAAAGGATGCGCTATACATTTTCATTGCAGGCTGATCATATTGGCGGATCAAAATTATCGGCAGAAACATATATGTCATTCGTCCATTCAAACAAAAATTGGGATGAGATACAGTCCAATATTTTCAACGGATTGAAAATCTATAACCTTTCTTTCCTGTATGATTTTAATGAAACAACCTACCTCCTGTTGGGTCGTAAAATAAATCCAAAATTGTCATCGGTTGGTGCAATTGATGGACTTCAGTTTGAAAAGCGATTCAAATCCATGACCTTTGGTGCTTTTTTAGGATCAAGACCCGACTATACAGATTACAGCATCAACCTGAACCTATTACAATATGGTGCATATATAGGCCATGATCATCAATCGAAGAATGGGATAATGCAAAGTACTTTAGGTTATGTAACACAATACAATTCGTCTAATACTGATCGTCGGTTCTTATACTTTCAGCATGTAAATGCGCTGGTTAAAAACCTGTATTTTTTCGGTTCTGTCGAAATGGATCTATATCAAAAGGTAAATGGAACACCTGAAAACACTTTTAATCTCTCAAATTTATACCTCTCACTCAGGTACAGGGTCATCAAACAATTATCTTTGGCGTTATCCTATAGTGCAAGGCAGAATATTATTTATTATGAAACCTATAAAGATTTTATTGAAAGGTTGCTTGAAAAGGAAACCCTACAAGGATGGCGTTTTCAAATAAGCTATCGACCGATCAGAAATTTAGCTGTTGGCGTAAATGCCGGATACCGTTTCAGGCCAGACGACCCAAAAGCTTCTATGAACCTTTACGCTTATGTTACCTATAGTCAAATTCCCAAGATTAAAGCTTCGGTAACTCTTTCAGCCACTTTATTGGAGACAAGCTATATTTCAGGTAATGTTTATAGTATTGGTGTTACACGTGATATTATTCCAGGTCGTATTTATGCAGGACTGAAATACAGATATGTAGACTATCTGTATACTAATTCTGAATTTTCACAAATTCAAAATATTGGTGAAGCCAGTATTTCTTGGAGGATCTATAAGAAATTATCAGTTTCTGTTTATTACGAAGGGACTTTTGAAAAGCAATATAGTTTCAACCGGATTTATGTGAATTTGAGTCAGCGTTTTTAAATTACCAAAAAGGTTATTATCCTCCTTATTTACTTAACATTAAACTTTTCCTGGGGTTCAATATGCACGTGAACATGGCAACGTAGAATTTTACTTTTAATCTTATTTTCAATCATAGTTGCTATGTCATGAGCTTCAAGGATATTCAACTCGGATTTAACATGAATATTGAGTTCTACAAAATATTCAGCGCCTGCTGCTCTTACTTTTAAATCATGATATTGCTCAATCTCATTTAATCCATCTAGAATTGATTTAATTTTTAAATAAGATTCTTCTGGCACCTTATCTAAAAGTACATTTATGGAACGTTTACCCAACTTATATGAAACGTAAATTACTATTAAAGCAACAAAAAGCGCAGCAATGCTATCCGCAACATAGATTCCAAAATTTGCACAAATCAACCCTAGAAGAACAACCGATGAACTCCAAATATCTGTGGAAAAATGCAATGCATCGGCTTCTAGAGCCTGGCTATTATGTTTTTTAGCAACTCGCATTAAGGCGCGTGACCGCGAAACATCAATTATAATGGAAGAAATTACCACAATGTAACTCCAGATATTTACTTCAATATGGGTTTCCCCGGAAATTAAACGACTGACGGCTTCATAAATAATCCAAACACAAGTAATTAGCAATAATAAGGTTTCTATTAAGGCAGAAAGATTTTCAATTTTACCATGTCCATAATGGTGGTCTTCATCAGCTGGTTTATCTGATAACCTGACCGCAAGCCATGTTATAGCAGCTGCTACAAAATCCAAAGCAGAATGCAGTGCCTCGGATAAAATACCTAAACTTCCGGTTAATATACCCACAACAAGTTTAAAACTTGTCAAAAATACAGCTGCAATCACTGATAGAAATGCAACCTTATTTTTTTCCTTGATAGCGTTTTCCATAATCAACGCAATGATTTAATAAAAAATCATATTATTAGTCAGGTTTTAAAAAATAGTTACTAATGTATATTTCAAATATATTGAGCACCCCATTCCGGTTAAACTGAGCTGTCTATTCCAGCTAAATGTGAGCAGTCATTTATAAAAAATAACACCCAATGATTGTTTCATATCAAAATTAATTAATTTTTTCTGTTTCTTATTATTATT
>PKSW01000328.1 GCA_002869465.1 Marinilabiliales bacterium | reverse complement strand
ATTTTGATTTGTCAGCACACATATATCTTTATCCTGATATCCTTTACTCTTTAGCTCCACAATATTATTCTTGATGTTCTCCAATCGTAGTTCCCGATAGTTTTCGGTTTTCTCTGCTTCGATCAATTCAATTTTTACATAGCCGGCATTTTCCTTCTTTTTTTCTTCGTTAACAAGTTGGTGGAGATTTTCATATACTTTTTTATTCCTTCCCTGCAATCCTTCATATATTGTATGGAAAAAGCTGTTGTTAAAATCAACGATGACCTTGGCTGACCTATAATTTATTCCAAGGATGACCTCATGATAATGCGATTCCAGAAATTTCTCAGCGGCTATTTCCCGGGCAGTTTCCGCTTTGGGATATAATTTTGGCAAACTTGAGAACAATTCAACTTCTCCATTCCTGAAACGGTAAATCGCCTGCTTTGCATCGCCTACCAGCATATTAAAATGGCCATATGCCAGCGACTCTTCGAGCAGAGGCATGAGATTTTGCCATTGTAACACTGACGTATCCTGGAATTCGTCAATGAGAAAATACCTGTAACGCCGGCCCAAACGCTCGTAAATAAAAGGAACCGGTTGTCCGGCAATTGACTCACTGATCTTTTTATTGAATTCCGAAATATGCACTTTCTGGTTTCTGTCGGCATAATCGTCGAACAATAACCGGATTTCCCTAATCAGTGCCACATCATAAACCTTGCGATACACCAGGCTGTGCATCATGTATCTTTTACTCAACTGTATGGATGCATTGAAGGATTCAGTTAGCTTATCTTTTATGGCATCAATACTCGCTTTTTGGTCGGCGGGACACTTACCTCCATACCAGTTATTTTCTTCCACCGTTTTTACTGCATAACTATTCGGTATGATGTCGCTATCATTTTTAAGTGCACAATTTTTTGCGAAATAATTATAAATGCCTCTTTTACCCTGATAAAAACTACCTGGTTCAATTCCTGATTTCTGAATTAAGTCAATGGTTTCGCAGGCCAAACCACTGATTTCCTTCTTTAATGCCTGGTATTTATATCGAAGCCGCTGGATGATATTTTGAAAGTCGGATAAACTCACATCCCGCAATTTCCCGATGAAGAAAAAACCCTCTTCCTGAATTTGCTTTTGAATGAAAGAATACAACTGGTTTGTCGGGTCATGTGCTTTTTCATCTTCAAAATTGGCCATTACAAAATTGATCAGAATACTGGTAATATCTTTGTCAACACCCACTTTTTCATAAAGGTCCTGAATGATCTCAGGAATAATTTCATCCTCTTCGATAACGACTTCAAAGTTTTGAGGCAATTTTATGTCCGTGGCGAAAGTTTTGATGATCCGGTGGACAAATGAATCGATGGTGCTGATGGCAAACTCGTCGTAATTATGAATGATCAGTGAAAGCAGCTCTTTGGCTCTTTCTTGCATTACGGCATCAGGAAACCCCAATTCATTTTGAAGATCTTTTAATTCATCTTCCAATAGAAGTTCACCTTCCGATAATATGCTGAGCCATTCAAGCACCCGGCTTTTCATTTCATTGGCTGCTTTATTTGTAAATGTGATGGCCAGTACATTCCTGAAAAGCCTGGGATTATTGAGTGTAATTTTCAAATACGCCCGAACCAGCGTCGTTGTTTTGCCAGAACCGGCAGAAGATTTGTAAACAACAAGAGGCATAGTCTAAATTACTTTGTTTAATATTCTAATTATTTATAACAAGCTTTCGTGTCATTAGCTGTTTGCCTGAGCGAATTACGAGCAGATACGCACCATTTGGTATGAATGTATTTTTTAAAGAAATTCTACTTTGGTTTATCCCTTTTTTCAAATGAGTTTCAACTAGACTGTAGAAATGTGCACCCGACATACCAAGAAGGGCTATTTCTATATCACCTGGTTTACTGAGCTCAAATTCAATAAAAACTTCAGTGGAAGCCGGGTTGGGATATATTTGCAGTGATCCTTTATTTATAAATTTCTCATGAACAGCATCGTAATCAACCCTCACGGAATCAGTATAGGTTACGATCAAACCACTGACATCAGAAGTGATTTTTAAAACAGGGATTTTTTGACCTTTCGCGAGCCATTTATACTCAGTATATTGCCTGTTCACGGGTACGCCCATTTCAAGCGAATCAATATAAATGCTGTCATACTCGGTAACTTCCGAGGTCATCCTGAGGACATCGAAAGTGCCAAAAGGGGTTGTGAGTTCACCCCATCCGTCAACTTTGTTGACCCTTTTTCTGTCGATACTCAAATAAGCGGTTTCGGGGAGGTTATACACGAGTCCGGAAACCGAGGAATCCTGATCGCCATATTCCAAAGGAAACCGATATATCACATCGGGTGTTGATAAAACGAATGGCAATGGCAAAAAATTTAAAGAAGCTGCATATCCCGCATTATTATAATTCGTATGGCTGTTTTTATAATAGTAAAACACATTTTTGAGTTCAAAATCGGGGATGGGCAAATCCTGCATATACCTGTAGGCCAGATTTGTTCGCCCCATGAAAAAGAACTGGTACGTAAAAGGCGTTTGCGATGGACTTACGAAAGTATCGGCCGTTTGATAAACTGGTATCAGACTTGAGAAATCCCATGTAAAATCTTCGCCGGTTTCTGTATAATCGATAAAATCAATATTCAAGCCGGTACTGATGTTAATAATATCTCCCGGAAAGGGCATATCGATGCTATCAATCACAATTTGCGCCCGTATCCCCTGGGCACAAATAAATATCAACATTATGAATAACAGATGCCATAATTTCATTCGATAGATCTTATAGATTATCATCTTCTTCTTTAGTAGCTTCAGCATTTATCCTGTCTTTCTTTTTTGGTCTTGTCCGTTGAAATATTTCGGATATTGAATTGAATTGCTTGGTAAAAGCAACTCCTACACCTTGCGTATAAGGTGATGTTTTATCATACGTGCTGTAATTATACCATGAGTTAACATTGGAATGATTGTAAACTTTGACAACCCATCTGCCGTCTTCTGTTATTTTATAGCTAATGTCAACATCACCCACTATGTTGCTCGCATTTTTTTGAGCTTTGTCATAAGTCATACCCACATTTCCTTCAATAGAAAGTCTGTCATCAAATAATTGAGTAGATAAAGCTAACTCGAATTCTTCCTGCGAAACCTGGTCGCCGGGTTTATAGTTGATACCGACATCCACATCTTCACTGATACGTGAAAGCACTTTACTT
>PKSW01000130.1 GCA_002869465.1 Marinilabiliales bacterium | reverse complement strand
GATCACCTTGATGATTTGAAATCCAAAAGTGATGTTGGGTACAAAAACACCGTCCATCACATCCAGGTGAAACCAGTCGGCCTGGCTGTTATTTATCATTTCCACCTCCTGTTTCAGTTGGCCAAAATCGGCCTACAGGAGGGAAGGGGCTACTAAGTGTGTCATTTTTCAAAGATAAAAAAAAGCGTCCTCAGTGGGACGCTAAATCTTAACCTAAATACGATTTCAAGATCTTACTTCTCGAAGTATGTTTTAGTCTTCGGATCGCCTTCTCTTTAATCTGCCGAACTCGTTCTCGCGTCAGGTCAAATGTTTCTCCAATTTCTTCCAATGTCATCGGGTGGCTTTCGTTCAAGCCAAAATATAATCTTACCACATCCGCTTCACGTTGTGTTAAAGTGGAGATGGCGCGGTCAATTTCTTTTCTGAGCGATTCATATAACAATCCCGTTTCAGGTGTGATGGCCTCATCGCTTTTGAGCACATCATACATGGTATTGTCTTCATCCTGAATCAAAGGTGCATCCATAGAAACATGACGGCCTGCATTGCGCATGGATTCTTTTACTTCCGTTTCGGTCATGTCCAGTTCACCAGCCAGTTCTTTCACATTAGGTTCGCGCTCGAATCCCTGTTCGAGCCTGGCAGATGCCTTGTTGATTTTATTGATGGAGCCAATTTTATTCAGCGGCAACCTTACAATCCTTGATTGTTCGGCCAATGCCTGGAGAATAGACTGGCGAATCCACCAAACGGCGTAAGAGATAAATTTAAAACCACGCGTTTCATCAAATCTTTGCGCTGCTTTGATCAAACCCAAATTTCCTTCATTGATAAGGTCGGGGAGGGTAAGTCCCTGATTTTGATATTGTTTTGACACCGATACGACAAAACGCAGATTCGCTTTTGTAAGTTTCTCAAGGGCAATACGATCGCCCTGTTTGATTCTGCGAGCGAGTTCTACTTCTTCTTCAGCAGTGATAAGATCAACTTTTCCAATCTCCTGCAAATATTTGTCAAGAGAGGCGGTTTCACGATTGGTAACCTGTTTTGTAATCTTTAATTGCCTCATTTATCGTTTGCTGTTTTTTTGGGTGATTTAATGTATATACGTTTATCAATATTAAAAGTTACTCTATTTGCTATCGGGTTTTCTTTCCGGACGTTCGAGCAATACTTTTCTTGATAATTTTAGTTTACCGGTTTTAGAGTCGATGCCAATGAGTTTCACCTTAATCTTATCACCTTCCTGCAATACATCTTCCACATTTTCAATACGTTTCCAGTCGATCTCTGAAACGTGCAGCAAACCGTCTTTTCCAGGCAGGATTTCAACAAAAGCACCAAATGATACGATGCTCTTTACTGTTCCGAGATAGATTTCGTTTAATTCAGGCATGGCTGTAATACCCCTGATCCAGCTTTTCGCTTTTTCAATGGATTCCTTGTCGCTCGACATGATGTCGATCACGCCAAAATTGCCTTTTTCCTCAATTACAATGGTAGCACCGGTTTCCGCCTGTATCTGCTGGATGATCTTTCCACCGGGTCCAATCACAGCTCCGATGAATTCTTTATCGATCATTATCTGCTCAATTCTTGGAACAAAGTCTTTATAATCCGCATTAGGCTTGTCGATGGTTTTGGCCATTTCGCCCAAAATGTGCAGCCTGCCTTTACGTGCCTGTTCCAATGCTTCTTCCAGCACCTGGTAGGATAAGCCATCTACTTTGATATCCATCTGGCAGGCAGTAATACCGTCCACGGTTCCGGTTACTTTGAAATCCATGTCGCCGAGGTGGTCTTCGTCACCTAGGATGTCAGAAAGTACGGCATATTTTCCTGTACTCGTATCCGTGATCAATCCCATGGCAATACCGGCAACAGGTTTTCTGATTTTCACACCGGCATCCATTAAAGCCAATGTGCCGCCACAAACCGACGCCATGGATGAAGAACCATTTGATTCAAGAATATCTGACACGATGCGGATGGTATATGGGTTTTCCTCGCCTGAAGGTACAACTTGTTTTAATGCACGTTCGGCTAGGTTTCCATGGCCGATCTCTCTTCGTGCTGGGCCAAACATTCTTTTTACTTCACCGGTTGAAAATCCTGGGAAATTATAATGCAGGATAAAATCATTGGAACCTTCAATTAAAGCACCGTCGATAGTTTGTGCATCTAATTTATTACCCAGTGTAATAGTCACCAGTGCCTGAGTTTCACCGCGCGTAAAAACAGCTGATCCATGTGCAGCAGGTAGGTAATCCACTTCACACCAGATATCACGGATTTGATCCAGTTTTCTGCCGTCAAGTCGTTTCCTTTCATCCAGAACGGCATTTCTTACGGCTTCTTTTTCCACATCGTGGAAATACCTTTTTACCAGGTTTTCTTTTTCTTCGCGTTCATCTTCGGGCATGGCCTCAAGAAATGCATCGCGAATGGCGTCAAATGCTTCCTTGCGGGCATGTTTGTCATTATTTCCTGAAAGGGCTACTTCATAGCAGGCTTTGTAGGTAGTTTCTTTGACAGTTTCCTTTAATGCTTGGTCATTGGTTTCATGACTGTATTCACGTTTTACTTTGGCTTTTTCCACCATAGCAGCGAGGTCGATTTGCGCCTGGCATTGAATCTTTATGGCATCATGAGCAATTTTTAGTGCCTCCAGCATCACGGCTTCCGACACTTCTTTCATTTCCCCCTCTACCATCATGATGTTGTCCATTGAAGCAGCTACGATCAGATCCAGGTCAGCTTCCGGAATTTTGGAAAGGGGTGGGTTGATTACAAATTGTCCGTCAATACGCGAAATCCTAACTTCTGAGATGGGACCGTTAAATGGTATATCGGAGACAGCAATCGCACTTGATGCTGCTAATGCTGCCAACGCATCGGGTGCAATGTCAGGATCAGCTGAGATCAATTGAATGAGTACTTGTGTTTCAGCATGATAATCATCCGGGAAAAGCGGCCTCAAAGCCCTGTCGACCAAACGGGAAACAAGAATTTCATAATCTGACGATCTGCCTTCACGTTTAAAAAAGCCACCCGGGAATTTTCCGGCGGCTGCATATTTTTCTTTGTAGTCTACTGACAGTGGCATAAAATCTACATCTTCCCTGGCTTCCTGGGCAGAAACCACTGTAGCGAGGAGCATGGTCTTACCCATTTTTATAACTACCGCTCCGTCAGCTTGTTTGGCAAGTTTTCCGGTTTCGAGTGTGATGGTTTTTCCGGGTTCTAATTCAAATGATTTTGTTATTGCTTTAATCGACATTTCTTTTTTCCTAAAATGAATAAATTTTGTGATAATAAAAACACAAAAAAAGGCAATTCACCAATTGCCTTTTTTTGCGCATCAAATTATTTTTTGTTACTTCCTTAGTCCGAGTTCCTTAATGATAGCACGATATCTTTCAATATCCTTAGCTTTCAGATAATCAAGAAGTTTTCTTCTTTTTCCTACCAGTCTAATCAGCGATCTTTGAGTAAAAAGGTCTTTTTTATTTTGTTTCAAATGACCAGTGAGATGTTTAATTCGAAACGTGAACAGGGCAATTTGCCCTTCGGCAGAACCGGTGTCGGTTACAGTGCTTCCATATTGTTCAAAAATCTCTCTTTTCTTTTCAGCAGTTAAATACATATGTTTCTTTTTTTCCTAAAAATTTCGGGCTGCAAAAATAGTAACTTTATTTAAACTAGACAATTTTTTTAATTTTTATTTTGAGGTACCTTGCTCATTGCCCGTTCACTAATGGCAGTAATGGTCAGAGATGGATTTACACCCGGGTTGGCAGATATTGAGGAACCATCACAAACATACATATTAGAATAACCAAAAACTTTATTGTCTTTATCAATGACTCCTTCATGTATATTTTCGCCCATAACAGCTCCACCAAGGATATGCGCTGTAGAAGGAATATTGAAGATGGATTCGGAAACATACACGAAAGACTTCCCGCCAGATATACTATTGTATTGTTCTACGATGGCCTTGGCTTCGGGAATAAAAGCGGTGGGTTTTTGGCCTGAAGTTACTTTTGATTTCAACCTGAAAAGGCCTTTGTTCAGGCTTAGTGTGCTATCGATATGCTGCATAAAAAGCAAAACAATGGATTGCCTGGCAAAATCTTTAACCGTGTAAAGTTTAAAATACATGAGCGGTTTTTTCAGAAACTCCATCATAATTTTTAAAAGCCTTATAAAGGTGTTGCTGCCGATTACGAAAGGCAACATGCCCAGCCGCCAGAACCCTGAACCTTTCGCGTAGCGCACGGGTTCAAGGTGTGTATTCTCGTTGGGATGGTAGATGGATCCGATAGCGATGCCTTTTGAGAAATCTTTTTCTTTATTGGCTGAAACGCTGAAAATAAGTCCTTCGTTGTTGGTGCGGACATCATGTCCCACTTTGTCACTAAGCTTATGTAAGGAGCTGTTTTTAAGTTTTACCAGCAATTTGACGGTACCCAACACACCGCCTGCAAATACAACACCTTTAGCATTAACTTTCTTTTTACGTTTCAAAAATTTCGTCGAATCACGATAGGTAATTTCATATTGATTTGCTCCGTCAGCATTTTTTTCAGTTATATCAATTACTTCCTGTTCGGCAAGAATTTCAACACCATTTTTTTCCGCCAAGTAGAGGTAGTTTTTGTCGAGGGTGTTTTTCGCATTGTAACGGCAGCCCGTCATGCAGCCACCACATTGGTTACAACCCGCTCTTTCAGGGCCTTTGCCGCCAAAGTAAGGATCTGAGACAGTGATGTCAGGTTCCCCGAAGAAAACAGATACTTTGGTAGGTTCAAAATGGGCTTCCCTTTTTTGTTTGGCAGCCAGTTTTTTTAGGTATTGATCGCCGAGTTCGAGATTTGGATTTAAAGCAGCACCAAGCATAACTGAAGCGGTTTCATAATAAGGTTTCAGCTCATTTTCCCAATCGGCTAATTTCGCCCAACTACCCGATTGATAAAAAGCTTGTTTAGGTTGGGCCAGTGTATTTGCATAAACAAGCGATCCTCCTCCAACTCCCACGCCACTCAATACGCCTATGTGCTGGAAAAATGTCATTTTCATTATGCCAAATAACCGGAATGAAGGCAGCCAGAGCCACTTTTTTAGCTGCCAGTTGGTTGTTGGAAAATCATTGCTGTTGTATCTTTTTCCCTTTTCAATTATCAACACCTTATAGTCTTTTTCTGATAGCCGCAGGGCTGAAACGGCGCCTCCGAATCCACTACCGATAATTACATAATCATAGATTGTTTCAGGCATATTTTTTATTATAGTTTAGTAAAATTAGTAAAGTTCAGATTTACGCAGCAGTATGGTATACAACCCAAATAAACTGTAAATGTTCATAATGAAACCAACAAGGTATATGGCCGAATTGAACATTTCATCTGTGTAATTCATGATGATAAATCCAAAAACAACAAACATAATACCCAGCAGGGTATAAAGCCACATCAGTTTTTCATGTTTTTTATCAAGTAAGCCGGAAGCCAAGCAAAGAATTCCCATCCACACGATCCAGAATGAGAAAACAACGAGAAAAAACCTGTCATCGCTTTGTGGGTAAGTAAAAATCACAATACCGGAAAACCCATCTGCGATGAGTTCCATCACTACTTTTTCGTTGATGGGCTTATCGAACTGAAGGAACAGATAAATAACCGTTAATGCAGCGGAAATAGTGAGGGCGATACCGAACAATCCCGAAAATCCATCTACTTTCTGATTCAGAAAAATTGCAGCCAGACCGGACAACAGCAGTATGATAAACCTTATGGCACGTAATGTTAAATTCATGGGAGTGCGATTAATTCAATACAAATTTAAAAAAGAATCAATGCGTAAGGAATTTTGATAGACACTGTGCGATTCAGAAAGACCATTTCAGGTCGAGGAAAAACATTTGTCCGATATCACCATATTCGGTAAAGGGTTGACCCCAGAATAATTGACCAACCACACCGAGCGATATATTATCAGAAAGACTGAAGTTGACGGTGGGTCCTACAAAACCTGATAAATCATAGGGGTTGAAAATACATGCCAGGTCCAGGTTGATGAGGGGTGTGGCTGGGTAGGAGATTTGGCCGAATAGATCCAGGCGTGCACGGGTTAAATTTTTAGCATTTAAACTGCTTGAAAATACATTGGAAAATGAACCACGAAAACCCGTTCCAACTGCATTCACAGAATCAATGGCTCCGGAACTATTATAGATGCCCGAAAAATTAATAAAGATGCTGTTCTTAAAAGTGTAATTGGCCCCAATGGATGCTACCACCGAACCGGATGTGTCGGCAAATTTTTCCATATCCCTGAACCAGGAAACTTCACCAGTAAAACCCGCACCTGCTATTGATCCTGCCCATCCGAGGCCAGCTGTGATGTCGGTTTCCATCACACCGCCAAAAACCTGGAAATCATAATTCCATTTATTGAAACGGTACATGGCTGCAGCAGTCAGTTTGAGTTCATCTTTTAAAATAAGAACAGAAGTGTCTTCCACCACCTGTATATAACTTAGTTTTCCGGCCAGTTGAACAGACGAAAAATCGCCGGTAAACAATTCCATCAGTACAGCATCAGAACCAGGGCGTTCCACATAATTGAAATCGAAAAAGTTGTAGGCATTAAAAATATCATTTGGGTTCCAGATGAAGTTTTGTCCCCAGTTGATGCGTTGCCGCCCGACTGTTAATTCAAACTTATCCAATGTCCATTTAACATTTGCCCGGTCGAAATTGGTATATAAGATATACGATTTGCTGTCAGCGATTGTGAAAGTTAAATCCATGTATCCTGGATCGTAAGTAACAAGATCGCTGTAACTAATGCCGGCCAGATTAAAAAGATCGGTATAGGTGGCCACCATGGGGCCAAAGACAAAGTTATTTCGCATGCCCACATAAAATTCGAGATTGGAAGTAGGTTCATACCAAAAATTGAATCGGTTGTAAACGCCACCCTGCATTTGCCATTCGTTTATGCTGAGGGTCTGAGCTATCTCACCCTCCGGAATCCATGTATTGTTAAGGTATTCCAGAAAACCTGAAACACGAAATTTGTTGGGTTTTGTTTGGGCGTTGGTGTATGAAACAGAAATCAGAATAATGATCAAAACTAAAAAGAAGGCTTTATAATTGACCTGATGGTTGTCATTTCGAATCCGCTTATGTGGATGAGAAATCCCATTTGCAACTGGATTTCTTTTAGGAGATTCCTGGTTGTAGGCATGCAGGTCTCCTCCTTCGTCGAAATGGCAGGTAAATTCCATCTTATCTCTCAAATTTTTCATCACTCAAAATCTTCCCGTCCTCAATGGTAATAATTCTTCTTGCTTTATCCATTACTCGCTGGTCGTGTGTGGCGAAGATGAAAGTGGTGTTATATTTTTTGTTCATCTGCGACATCAATTCCAGCAATTCGGTTGTTGAGTGCGAGTCGAGGTTGGCAGTGGGCTCATCGGCCAGAATGAACTCGGGTTTTGACGCCAGTGCCCTTGCAACGGCTACACGCTGTTGTTGACCTCCTGACAGCTTTGCAGGCCTGCTTTTAATCCGGTCACCAATGCCCATAGCTTCCAGCATTTCTTTGGTGCGCTCCTCACGTTCCTTTTTTGGGCGACCCTGCAGATGCATGATAAATTCTACATTCTCACCGGCGGTTAGCACTGGTATCAGATTATATGACTGGAATACAAAACCAATGTTGTTCATCCGGAAATCAATCAGTTTCCGCGAACTAAGGTCCCATACATTGGTGCCTCCAATTTTAACGGAGCCCGAAGTGGGTCTGTCAAGACCTCCAAGCATATTCAGAAAAGTTGTTTTGCCTGAACCTGAGGGACCTACTACTGCTGTAAATTCACCTTCTTCAAAGTTGACCGTAATACCATTCACTGCTTTAACCTGTACCTCGCTGCTGTTGTAGATTTTTACGAGGTCTTTTATTTCTATAACATTCATGATGTTAGTTTTTATTATTCTTTTTTTTTACTTCAATCAAATACTCATTATTCCATCCTCAAGGCATCTGCTGGATCATTGCGCAATGCTTTATAAGCCGGGTAAAGTGCTGCAATAACGCCTGTGATGATTACCAGGATCGTAATGTTCACCAGCATGACCGGTTCCAGGTTGGTATACACGTATGCATCATATCCGAGCTGTTCGTATCCCTGCGCCCATGCACTCAGGTCAATGGGTTTGGTTTCTCTCCACTTTGAAAAGGCAGCCCCGATAATAATTCCAACAACGCCTCCAGTTAATGAAAGTAAAATGGATTCTAGCACGACCATTGAAAAAATTCGTATTTTATTCATACCAATGGCCATCAGCATGCCTATTTCTTTGGTCCGTTCCATCACGACCATCAGCATGGTATTGATGATCCCGAAAAGCAATGCCAACAGGATGATAATGATGAATATATACATGTATAGATCCATGGCCTCTGTCAGGTAATTCATTTCCGGACTTAATGATTTCCAATCCAGCACTTCATATCCAGAAGCAATTTCATTTACAGATGATTCAACGGTTTGCAGATTTTCGTTGTCGTTAATGTTAATAGCTATTTCATGTGCCACGCCTTCAGGGAGTGCAGACAGCCGCTGTAAGTCGTTATAACGGACAAAAACATGCGACTCATCATATACATTATTATTTGATGTATAAATGCCTGAAACCCTAAACAAACCGCTGATCACATTGTTGGCTGTGTCCTGCAGCGTGATCACCAGTTTGCTTTTAATTTTTACATTTAGTTTTTCAGCGAGTTTTTTTCCAATAACCACAGGATTTTTCTTAATTCCTTCAAAGTAATCGCCTTCGATGATTCGGTTGTGGATGTTTGTTACTTTAGATTCCTGCGCTGGATCAACACCTGCAATGAGAACACCGGAAGCTGTTTCGGCGGAAGCGATCATCGATTGTACGATAATTCGCTGGCTGGCACCCGTGACGTTAGGAATGGCTCGTATTTCACTCGCCAGATTTTGTGCGTCAGGCATATAAGATTTGAAGTCAGAATTTTGCCTGAATCCGTTCTTATGAATTTGTATGTATGACAATTCAGTATTGATCACTTTCTGAATACGTTGCTCGGCGAGCCCTTTCATGAAAGCTGTTGCTGCAACACCGGCAAAAATGCCCAATGCAATCGAGAAGATGATCACAAGACTCCTGACCTTGTTCCTCCAGATGTTTCGCCATGATATTGATAAAAGCATGATATATGATTTTTTTTGTTAAAAATTATGCCCTTAAAGCTGATATCAGTTTTAAAGTGAATGCCTTATAAATTGGAAATAGTGCGATGACCATTGTGATGATGAAAACAATGATCGCTTGCGTATAAAAAACTTTTGGATGCATTGAGAAATACATATACGGTTCAATCCCCATTTCAATCATTGTTTTCGCCGCATCACCGGTTAGTGGAATCGGATTTTTGAAGAAATAATAAACCAATGGAATACTGGCCAGCAATCCACTGATGGCACCAAGTAATCCCATAAAAAATGTTTCGATGAACAGGATGATGCCCAGTTTATGTCTTTGCATACCAATGGCAATCATAACACCCAATTCCCGTTTGCGCTCAGAAATCATCATCAGGATGGTTCCGAAGATGCCAAAAGTGATGATCATGTATAAAATGGCCTTCATGAAAACACCTCCGGCTTTATCAGCTTCGATCATGGATACCAATTCGGGCTGCAGTTCATCCCACGACATGACCACAAAAGGAGGCTCAATTTTCTTTTTAAGTTGATTCATGGCTGCCGTCAAGTGATAATGATCTTCTACCATCAGCACAAAAGAAGATAACTTGCCGGGTGCTGAGAAAAAAGTTTGTGCTGTTGTCAGGTCCATGTAAATGAATTGTTTGTTCAGTTCAGGCGAGGGGAACTTTAATATGCCTTTCACAGGATAAATGCCGGCAGCCATCACACCATGAAATCCCTGTCCGTATAAAACCAGCGAATCGCCAACACCAATGTGCAGGTATTTAGCCAGGTCAATAGCCACCAGAACACCATCGTCTCCTTCACTTAAATAATTCCCTTCAGCCACCCATTTCTTTAAGTTGGTTACTTTATTCTCAGACGCCGGTATGATGCCTATTACCATAGCCCCTCTTGTCAGTTCTTCAGATGAAGCCAGGGTGAAATATTCGAGGCGCGAGGTGTATTGGGTTATTTCGGGTGTATTATTTACTATTTCAACGAGCTGTTCTTCCAATTCAAAGGTATTGTTGATGGTCTTGTTTTCATGATATGCTTCGGTAAATATTTGTATATAACCCGAATAAAATTTCACAACATTATCAATCATAGAATCATATGAACCATATTGCATCGATGTCATGATGGCCGTAAAGATGACCCCAAAAAATATGGATCCGCTGGTGATGATTGTTCGCCAGGGTTTGCGCCATAAGTTTCTCCATGCTATTTTAAAATTCTTCATATTGACAAATTTTAGGCTTTTAATGCAGTGACGGTTTTGAGTCGCGCTACATACCAGATTTCATAAATTGAAAGGACCGCAAAAATGATCAGTATGGTAAAAGCAGGGCTTAAAAATATGTCAGGATTGATGCCAAATTTTAAGATAGGTTCAAAACCCATTGATTTGTAGGTTTCGGCCATTTCACCAGTAACGTGTATCGGATTATTGAACAGGTACCAGATGAATGGGTAGCTGATTCCGATACCAATCAGGATGCCAATTAAACCAATAAATGCAGATTCGATAATGATCATGATCATGATCCTGGTTTTTTGAAATCCTACAGCAATCATCACACCGAGCTCTCTTTTCCGTTCGTGCATCAGCATGATGATGGTGGCCCAAACACCAAAACCGATGACCATAAACAGCAGCAGTTTTACTACTTTGCCGCTGGCAGTTTTCCCATCAATTAAGCTGACCAATTCCGGTTGCAATTCATCCCAGGCATAAATTTTCATTTCAGCTCCCAATTTGGGAGTCAGATCACGAATCACCTGTGCCACCTGTTCTGGCTTTTCAACCATAATTACTTGCGAAGTGATTAATCCTGGCATTGAAAAAAACTCCTGGGCGTTTTGTAAGTCCATATATATGAGCTGCTTGCTTAGATCGGGCAATGGAAAATCCAAAATGCCGGAAATCCTGTAAATACCTGCCGAACTTACGCCATGATAACCTTGCCCTATTAATACAATGCTGTCGTTGACAGCTATTTTTAAATTTTTTGCCAACACTTTTCCTATCAGCAGATCTTTTGATCCGGATTTAATAAAGCTTCCTTCACTCAACCATTTTGAAACTCCTGAAATGGCTTCTTCTTTTTCAGGTTGAATTCCAAACAGCATGGCCGGAAAGCTATTTTCATCAGAACCAGCAAGAGCAAAGGATTCAATTCGTTGCGAAGATTGTGTTATTAGTGGATGGTTTTCAATTTCCTGTTGAAAAGTTTGATATGTCTGCAATGAATTATTGAGGCTTCTGTGTTGGTTAAAGTCTGACTCCTGTATCTGAATGTATCCTGAGTAAAACCTGACCATATTATCCACCATATTTTCGAAGGAACCCCTTTGTAATGATGACATAAAAATGGCGAAAAACACACCAAAAAAGATCGATGCGCTTGTAATCAACGTCCTGCGGCTATTTCGCCAAAGGTTTCTCCAGGCTATGATAAAGTAGGTGCTCATCTTTCTTGATCTGTAGTTCTGTTATAAATGATATTTTAATTTACTTTCTTCATATTCTGTTTGCTGAAGAAACTATCATCGATAGGTTCATTAAAAGTTGTGTTTAGAATATTTAATACGGTTTTCTTTCCTTCCTCATCAGCAGGGATTATTTCCATCCGGGTTGGAATCTTGCGATCACCCATCTGTTTGATGTCATAAGCATTCTCTGTATTTTGCAATTCTCCATCTTCGTCATAATATTCAGATTTCCAGAGATCGAATCCGTCTTTAGTGATCCAGGAGATAATCTTGCCCCAGACAACGGCTGCATCTTCGTGTGGAATGAGTTCCAATTTGTAGCATTCTTTGCCTCTGATGGTTTCTTCACCCAACAGGTGATGGTCATAGTCAACAACAATCGATGATTGTTTCACCAGGTCGTCATTGGTAAAATCAGATCCCATCCACGATTGCATCATCATGGAAGGTGGAATTTTGATCATCCGCGAAATAGTAGGCACATAATTCCACATTTCTTTGCCTACTTTTAAAAATACCTGTCCTTCCTCTTTTGCAGGGGCAGTAATGTAAATCATAAAATAATCATCACCTTTCGACCAGCTTTTCATGGATATGGTGCGTTCCCATTTGGGACGAACAATGGTCATTGACATTTCGCCTTTCATAGTCTCACCCCGGTTTTTTTCATCGGCAGTTTTGATGATCTCCTTTGCAGTCAATTCCTGAGATTTCAATGATTGAAAAGGCAGTAGCAGTCCGCCGGCCAGCAAACATGTAAGTATGAATATGAATCTTTTCATTTTTATTAATTATTATTAAACAAGTTTTTCTTTTACAAGCGCTACCACATCGTCAAGAGGGTAGGCATCAGGATTAAAAGCATAGTTAAAACCAATTCCGTCCAGTAAGGCACCTACCATAATTGCTTCCAGCATAGGATTTTTTGATCCTTTTTTTTCAAAATAGGCCACGAAGATTTTAATATATGGAGCGGCCACCTCGTTTAATTTATCAGCAAACAGCTTCATAACAGAGGGCTGCATCATCAAAGAAAAGTACAAGCGGTAAAAATTGATCTTTTCCTTCATGATACGGAAACTTTCATCAATTAGAAAAATAAACTCTTCTTTGGTGAGTACGCCGTCTTTATCAGGATCGATAAGTGGTAACATCTCGTCAATACCTTCCATCATAATTTTTCCAAGTAAATCTTCTTTGCTCACGAAATAATTATACATGAGACCTTTTGAAACACCAGCTTTTTTTGCAATCATGCTAATGGAAGCACTTTCATATCCATGAGCTGCAAACACTTCAAGAGCCGTATCCATGATCTTTTGTTTTCGATCTTTTCTTATCTGATTTAATTGTTCTTCTGTGCGCGGCATATTTTTATGACTGAACGGTCGGTCAAAAATAAACATAAAAATTCATTTGTCAAGTATTTTAATAAAAAAATGTATTATTTAGATTCATTTTAATTGAAATACGTATTTTTGTTAGTGAAATAAAAAGAGATTCCATGCCAGTAGAATATGTGCTATTAGTAAATAAAAATGACCAACCTTTGGGAACAATGGAAAAAATTACGGCCCATGAAAAAGGGGAGCTTCACCGTGCGTTCTCCGTATTTGTTTTTAATAATAAGGGCGAACTATTGCTGCAGAAAAGAGCTTCGGAGAAATATCATTCAGGAGGTTTATGGACCAATACCGTATGCAGCCATCCCAAAGCGGGCGAAGATGTGGCAGCTTCTGCCAAACGCCGGATGATGGAAGAAATGGGTTTTGAGTGTGATATTTCCAAAGCATTCACCTTCATTTATAAATCAAATGTTGGCGACGGACTCACTGAGCACGAATTCGACCATGTTTTTTTCGGTTATTCGGATACCGAACCCGATCCAAACCCCGAAGAGGTTGAGGATTGGAAGTATGTGGATATGGATTGGCTCATCAAGGATGTGAAAGATAATTCAGACCATTATACCGTATGGTTCAGGATTGCATTAAAAGAAGTAAATCAACATATTGAGAGCCGAAAAATGGCTTAATTGAATTTCCCCACTTTTTCAAGCGCACCGCTGCTGGGGAATTGAAATACCCTCAGATCGAATTCTGGAATGACTGCCAGCACGTGATCGAATATATCCGCCTGTATGTTTTCGAAATTTGCCCATTCGGTAGTGGTGGTAAAAACATAAATTTCAATAGGGATACCTTTTTCGGATGGTTGTAACTGCCTTACCAGGAAAGTCATATCATCATGTATGTCAGGTCTGCTGTGCAAATATTCTTTCAGATAAGCCCTGAAAACACCTATATTGGTTTGTCGTAATCCATTCACTTTTATTTGTGGGTCGGCCCCGGTTTGTTTGTTGTGCCGTTCGATAAGTAGTTCAGTTTTTTCAATATATGCTTTCAGAATGTCGATTTTTTTAAACTTTTCAAGCATTTCAGATGTACAAAACATAACACTGTCCATATCAATATTTATAGAGCGTTTGATGCGTCGCCCTCCTGATTCTTCCATGCCACGCCAGTTCTGAAACGAATCGCTGATGAGGCTGTATGTGGGAATGGTTACGATTGTCTTATCCCAATTCTGAACCTTAACCGTAGTAAGGTTGATCTCTAAAACTGTTCCGTCTGCTCCAAATTTTGGCATCGAAATCCAGTCGCCAATAGATAACATTTTATTGAATATCAGCTGCATACCACCAACAAAACCTAGTATTGGATCTTTAAAGATGAGCATGAGTACTGCCGAAATGGTTCCGAGGCTAATCACCAAAGACGACAAGTTTTGATCAAGCATGTTGCCAATTATGATCAGCAGTCCGATCACATAAATAATGATCTTTATGATCTGCACCAATCCCTTAATCGGGTTATCTTTTGCAAAATCGTAGCGTTCGTAAAAATCATTTAGCGTGGATAGCAAACTGTCAACGATTAAAATAGCAATAATTACAAAGAATATTTCAAGAATAGCGTTGAAAACACCAATAAAACTGGGAAAAATATTCAATGCCGACTCTGCGAAATAGTACAGAATAAATGCCGGAACCAGGTAGGATACCTTTTTAAAAAAGTTATGTTTTACCAACAGGTCATCAAACTGGTTTTTCGATCTTTTTAATATTGGTATAAGAATTTTTCTGACAATTCGCCAGGTGATTACATAGGCGAGATATGAAAATAAAATCAAAAGAATAAATACCGTAAACTGGCTAATATTATCAGTTAAATTTTCAGGTAAGCCTGCTTTTAGTAAGATCTTTTTGAAAAACTCAATGCTTAGCTCAATAAAGCTTATCATGATTATTTAAAAATTTGATGAAAAAGTACCAGTCTGGATACTAGAAAATATTTAATGTTTAGTGGTGGCTTCCAAGTATTTCTCACGGATGAAAATCATCTTTCCCTGGCAGAACTCTTTATCGTAAATCCTGACGAAATCCATGAGCCCATTTTCCGTATAAATACTGGTCTGTGCAGCATCATAATGTTTGTCTTCCACATTATACCTGATGTCCAGTGTAATTCTCTTGAACTTGTTCCATCGCATTTGTAAAGGAATGTTCAGATAGGAAAACCGTTTATCGTCCATATCTATATAAATGCCGTCCAGCATTTCTTTTAGTTTAAAAAATTTCCGTACCCGTATCAAAGCGGTATAGGGTGCAATTTTTTTATGCTTTTTGAATTCGATGCCGCATTTTTCAAACTGGCGTATTACATCACCAAACATATGGTAAGGGAGATGCTTGAAGCGGACAAAGTTAACATCTTTATTCTGAAGGTGAAGCGAGCCGGGGGCAGCGTCAAAATTCATGGACAATTCCTTTTTTACCGATTGTATGCACCGGATAATTCTTTCGTCGTTGTACATGAGTTTTGTAATAGCGAAAATGGAGTCGGGTTCCAGTTTGTCGGGTACGGTCAGCCCATGATAACCGGGAAATGGTAATTGGGATTCAAGAAGCAGGACGTTTGTAAAAGTCTCGCTTTCAACAGATGATAGTTTTTCTTCTTTGGTAACTGTACCAACAGTTTGGAAAATTTTACTGCTCATATTAATTAATGTTATTAAAGGTTCGATTCTCCGCTAAAATAGAAACATTTTTGCAATTCATGAAGAATTCTTTTGCAGGATAAAAAATAATTCCCTGCCGGCACGTGGTTTTATGGAGTTGTGAGCAGTATTCATAATTTTAATTTTGAATTGTTGCCCAAATAAGCTTCTGTATTCATTCTCGGTGCCACCATAAGGTGGTTCGTGAAAATCAAAATGATGCCCAAATAACAGACCCGCCACTTTACCTCCCGGTTTCAGGAGTTTATGCATTTTATCAACATAAACTTGTCTCATTTCGAGCGGAATGGAACTGAAAAATGTCTGCTCAACGATCAGGTCATACTGCCCATGGTATTCAAAAAAATCTGCATTAAGAAGATGGTCTTTAGGGAAATCAGGATAACGGTTTTGAAAACTTTTCAGGCTTTCAGCTGCATAATCCAATACGTAGGTTTCACTGAATCCTTTTTCAAATAAATATTCTGCTTCATAAGCATTTCCTGCGCCCGGAATCAATATTCTGATCGATTTATCGGTAAGTTGGTCAAAATACATTTTTAAGGGGGTTGACACATAACCGATATCCCAAACAGTATGTCCGGATTTATACAATTGATTCCAGTATTGAGATGATAAATCGCTCATCGTTGGAAGAAAATCTTATTATTCCTCAGCCGCGAATACAGGGTCCCAGGGGGGTAATAAAGTGGCTTCCTGTTCCAGTATTTTCAATACATCCGCATCAATATATTTTTTGTGGATGATCAGTCTGAACATATACTCATCAAACCAACCGTCGGTCATGGTGAGAAACCCATTGTGCCCCTGGTCTGCTCCCCAGCTATTTTCGAGCAACCATTTATCAATAGATCCATCGGGTAAAATATTCACACCCACAAGCGCCATACCGTGCGTTGAACCGCTTTGAAAAGTTTTCATACGCTCTTTCTTATCCATTTCGAAGTCAACGCCAAAAAGGTCCGTATAGTTGTAATTGTTTAAATCCAGCGTTCCGTTTTTCTTGTCGAGTTGTTTTCCAACATCACATGAAAAATACATGGCTTCATTGCCCTGAATCGATCTTTTGGCAAATTCTTTAATCTGCTCATTTGGCAAATTAATGTACTTCCAGTTGGCTCCTTCAACCAGGTTCCGGTCAAATTCCACTTCATAGAGTTTGTTGTACTCCCGCATCGGGTCGTTCATGAACATCACAAATTCGTCTAGATCAATACCTATCAGTTCATCGTAAAATTCTTTTGGGGTATAAGTCTTGGGTTCGCTGATCTTACCATCTTTGGTTTCATATTGCCAAACGAATGATTCAGGTGGCTCGCCCAATGAAAGAACGAGTATCCGGTATATTTCTTCAAGCATTTTCATTTTAGCTTCGATCTTGTGACCTTCGTGCATTTTCGACAGGGTGAGCATGCGCAGTTCCAGTCCATCCTCACGAAGCTTAGTACTAAGCAGACGACGCATCATGGCTGTTTTTTCACTTTGGTAGGTGTCGGGCATGGCTGATTTAGGGACCACCCCATACTTTTTTACAATGTCTGAAAATGTAGTCCACTGGCCGCCGTCTCCAATTGGATTTTTAAACAGCCATTCCACTTTTTTATCGTCCATGGGAAGATGTGCCGTGCTGATGGCAATTTCCATGAATAAATTTGCTTTTTCCAACTGGTCCCAGAAGAAATTATAGGTTTGGGAGAATTCAAATTCGTCCAGTGCATATTTCTCCCGAACCATGGGCCTCAATGTATTGAGGCCGGTGTATAACCAGCAGCGCCCGGATGATTTTTGGTTGGTGACCGCTTTGGTTTCAACCACATCAGAAAATAAATAATTTAATTTCCCGTCATTCTCACGGTTGTCGGCAAGGGAGTTGATATCATTATGGGTAACGGCATTTAGTAAAGCTGTATTTTCAGGTGTTTTTTCGAAACTGTCTTTCAGTCGTTGAAGTGTTTCTTCGTTCAAAGTTCCCCTGGTTTCCTGCGAGATGGCCGCACTAACCGCAATCAGGAGTATGAATAAAGCAATTATTTTTTGCATAATATGGTTATTTTATGTTTAAAAAATTAAGATTTCAAATGTAAGGATCATTTTTAAATCATCCTCCTGACAATTTGCATTTGTAGCCATCGGATTCGAGAAGCTCTTTTACTTTTTGCCTGAAATCGCCCTGGATCAGTATCTCGCCATCCTTTACACTGCCTCCCACACCGCATTTCGACTTGAGTGTTTTACCCAGTTCTTTCAAATCATTTTCAGTACCCGCAAAATTGGCAATCAGTGTTACTTTTTTACCCTTTCGTTGCTTTTTGTCCAGGCTAATGATGAGTTTTTGTTGGCCAGGGAGAAGGGTTTCCACCTCATTTTCAGTACTGTCATCATAAGGCAGAAAATCAGGGTTGGTGGAATATACAATGCGCTGGTTATTTTTCTTTTTTGACATGTTCAGGTATGATTACTTTTAAGGATGAAGGTACAATTTTTACTTCCAGTTTCTTTCCCATTTGCAAGGCTTCACCATCAATATTTACATATTTTCCTTTCTTACGTTCGATGATCAGTTCTTTTGCCGGGATGATTTTTACATGCGGCGATTTGTCGATCATTTTCAAAAGTACAAGATTTGCAATTAACGGCATTTCGAATAAAGACGGCTTCTGCGCAATGCAAATATCAAGTAGTCCATCGTTCAGTTTGGCTTTTGGTGCTATTTGTGCATGATAACCAAATTGATTGGAGTTGGCAAAAGAAATAAACAAAGCCCTGCTTTTGATGGTGTTTCCGTCCATATTGATAAGGTATTTTTTAGGCTTGTATTTGATGAAGGTTTGAACAACAATCCGGAGATAATTTGAAAAGCCCCGTTTTTTACTATGGGCAAATTTTCGGGCGATCAGTGCATCATAACCTACTCCGGCAATACTGATAAAAGGTTTTTCGTTCACAGTAGCGGTGTCAATGAGCTGGTAATGCCCTTTGTTGATCAATTGGATAGCCTTATTTACTGATAAAGGAATCCCCAGATGGCGCGCCAATCCGTTTCCGGATCCGACAGGCATAATTCCCAATAAAGAATCGCTGTGAATTAAACAGGAAGCGACTTCATTCATGGTGCCATCGCCTCCAACTGCTACAATAATGTCTGTTTTCTTCACAAGAGCTTCTGTAGCCAGCATACGCGCATGGCCCGCTTTTTCCGTGAATTTTATCTCATAGGTAAATTTGTCAGTATCAATTCCGGCTTTAATCTGGTCAGGAATCTTTTTTGATGACCTGCCTCCCGAAATAGGGTTGATGATGAAAAGAATTTGTTTTTTTCTTCCCATTATTTAATAAAAGAGAGTTTTGATTTATTATTTAGAATCCATGCAGGTGATGCTACTGATTTATTTTCCTATAACTACCTTTACACTTCTTTTTCGTTCATCAGCGGCATTGCCTGCTTCGTCGGTAACATTATATGTTACTTCATAATTGCCTGCCAGATTTACATTTACATTATCTGTGGTTACCATCCTGTCAGTAATATCCACTGTATCTCCTTCCATAGTAACATCCCACGCGATGGCACCTGCGTCAACATATGGTAAACCAACAGGCGTGTATACGGGGTCGTATCCCAGCAATTCAATAAATGGTTTGGTGGTATCACCATCCTCATCTTTTTTACAACCTCCGATTATGAAAGTTAGAATTGTAAATGCGATTAAGAAATATGTTAAATTTTTCATAGTTTGGATATTAGATTACAAAATTACTAAAAACAAATAGTTGATATGTACTTATACTGTCTAAAATTTGCTGTGGCGAAAGTGCTAATTTTACCCCAGATTAATTCTATATCATTGATTAGTACCTAAATCATTTATGAAAATACGAGAGAGAAGATATTTCAAGGCATATTTATTTATACTTATTGGATTAATATTTACAAATAATGGTTTAAATGCTCAGGATAAGCACTATCCTGCTGACTATTTCAGACCGCCGCTTGGAATTCCATTATATTTATCTGGTACTTTCGGTGAATTGCGTTCCAATCATTTTCATTCGGGCATGGACATTAAAACGGGCGGTGTTGAAGGTAAAAACGTCTATGCAATTGCTGATGGTTATGTTTCGCGCATAAAAGTGTCTGTTGGAGGTTATGGAAAAGCGATCTACATTACACATCCCAACGGTTATGTTTCTGTATACGGGCATTTAAAAAAATACAATGAAGAAATTCAGTCTTTCGTTACATCTTATCAATATGAAAGGGAAAGTTTTGAAGTTGAAATTTTTCCTGATAAGGATCAGTTAAAAGTAATGAAAGGAGAGGTCATTGCTATTTCTGGAAATACAGGAAGTTCAGCTGGTCCGCATTTACATTTCGAGATCAGGGAAGAAGTGACCCAGCAACCTGTGAATCCGCTGCTTTTTAAAAGTCTGAAAATAAAAGATTATACCAGGCCAAAAATTAATGAAATAGCCATTTACCCAGTGGATGAATCATCACGAATCAACGGAAAACATGATACTGTTATTTACACAGTTGGCGGATGGGGTGAAGAACATTATTTATTGAATCAGCCACAAATTAAAGTTTCAGGAAGTATTGCATTTGGTATTGGGACCCACGACCTGATGAACGAAATACCGAATAAGAATGGTGTTTACAGTATCGAAATGTGGGTTGATACGACACAGGTTTTTGGCCTGAAGATGGATCAGTTATCTTTNAACAGCCTGATTGATTATAGCTATTACCAGAAAAAGAAAAGAAGATTAGTAAGGACGGAAGTGGATACCAATAATTTACTCGACGTATATCAGCATGTAACATCAAATGGTATTGTCGATTTTAACGACTCCCTTGAACACAACGTCGTTTTTAAGGTAAATGATGCATACGATAACAAGGCTAAGTTAGTTTTCCGTGTTCTATCAGAATCGGATGAAGAAACCATTCAGGAAGGCTTGAGCCGGGTATATCCTGGAAATTACTTCGATATGGCAAAAGTTAACAAATTATCAGATGGTAACATTAGCTTGTCATTCCCTGCCCATGCCTTTTACAGGTCCTTTTATTTTAACCTGACCGTTGATTCTTCAGAAAAATCATTTTCACCAGTTTACAAAGTGCATAACCGGTTCACACCAGTTCATAAAGCATTCAATATTCAAATAAAGCCCGATTCAGTAGCTGATGGCTTGGAAGATAAAATGTATTTGGCTTATTCGAATGGTAATGGTGGCTATGGGTTTTTGAGCGCGAAATGGGAAGATGGACGCTTAACAGCGATGTCGCGTTCTTTTGGTGATTATTTCATCATGGTCGACACGGTATCACCTGAAATTATCCCTGTAAATATAGGAAAAGGCAAAGATATTTCAGGGCAGCGAAGCATCCAGGTGAAAATCCGGGATCAGGAAACCGGTATTAAAAAATACAGAGGTACCATAAACGGACAGTGGATCATAATGGAATACGATGCCAAAAAACAGATGCTTACTTACAATTATGACAACAGATTGCTAAAGGGAGAAAATACTTTTAAACTTCAAATTGAAGATATGCTAGGGAATGAAGAGGCTTACGAGGTAATTTTGTATTATTAGAGCTTAAACCAACTCATGGTCATCCGTTCTTTCCTGCTGTCGCAAGTGTCTTTGATCAGTTTAAAGGACACTTCATCTTCATTAAAAGTAAATTGGTAATGGCCTTCCATATTCCGGCAAACCTCGTCGCCATTTGAATTTATAAAAGTAACCAGGTTCTGTTCAACTGCCAGCGTGCCTTTTATTGAAACAGATGCGTCAACTGAAGGGAGATCAAGGTTATAAGTTAATCCGTTTATCGATAGTATGGCACCATCATAATTGCTTACCCATGTACCTTCCAAAAGTGTTTTGACAGATTCCAATGCTTTGGTATCTTTCGGCTCATTCTGTTCTATCGATTTGAGATCCTCAAGCGATTCTTCTGTTGTCAGAAAATAACCGATGACAACTGAAACTGCAACGATAGCAATTAGGACTATGGATATGATGATGAGTGGTTTATAATTCGCCCACTTTTTCCGCTTTTTATTTCTGGTTGATTTCGTCATTTTTTTATTTGCTAATTTATAGTAAATCGAGCCAGCTGTCAAATTGTTTAAAAAAAGATCTTCACTAAAGTTCGGGAGCGGATATATTTTATCTTTGCTGCATGCAAGAAACCATACTTATTCTCGATTTCGGATCACAATACACACAACTTATCGCCCGAAGGGTGAGGGAGTTAAATGTATATTGTGAAATTCATCCATTTAATAAAATACCGACTATCAATAACGATATTAAAGGAGTGATTTTATCTGGCAGTCCTTTTTCTGTGCGTGACGAAGATGCACCCATTCCAGACCTTGAAAACATCCGTGGAAAGATGCCCTTGCTTGGGGTTTGTTATGGCGCTCAATACCTGGCGCAGTTTGATGGCGGTGAAGTGTTGCCTTCGGAAATACGCGAATATGGCAGGGCCAACCTGGGTTATATTCACCCGGATTGTGTTTTGATGAAGGGCGTGTCGGAGAATAGCCAGGTATGGATGTCGCACGGAGATACCATTCTGAAACTGCCTTCAAATTTTGAAAAAACCACCAGCACCTCTGATGTAGAAGTGGCCGGGTATAAAATTAAGGAAGAAGAAACCTATGGTATCCAGTTTCACCCGGAAGTATATCACACTACCGAAGGTGCAAAATTGCTGTCGAATTTTGTAGTGGACATTTGTGGTTGTTCACAAAGCTGGACGCCCGATTCGTTTATCGAAACAACAGTCAGTTCTTTAAAAAAACAATTGGGAAATGATAAAGTGGTGCTCGGTCTTTCAGGTGGTGTTGATTCGTCGGTTGCTGCCATATTGCTGCACAAGGCCATTGGTAAAAACCTGCATTGCATATTTGTAGATAATGGTTTGCTGCGTAAAAATGAATTTGATGATGTACTGCATTCATACCAGGATCTCGGTTTGAATGTTACAGGTGTTGATGCTGCTGATCATTTCCTGAATGCACTGGAAAGCGTTGAAGAACCTGAAGCGAAGCGAAAAGCGATCGGGAATACATTTATCGAGGTATTCGACCGTGAAGCACATCGTATTGAAGATGTTAAATGGCTGGCACAGGGAACCATCTATCCTGATGTGATTGAATCTGTTTCAGTGAAGGGTCCTTCTGCTACCATTAAATCGCACCACAATGTCGGCGGGCTGCCCGATTTTATGAAACTCAAAGTGGTCGAGCCACTGAATACTTTGTTCAAAGATGAAGTGCGAAGAATTGGCAGGGCGCTTGGAATGCCACCCTTGATCCTGAACCGTCATCCATTTCCCGGACCCGGGCTTGGTATCCGTATCATCGGCGCTGTTTCAAGGGAGCGTGTTAGGATCTTACAGGAAGTGGATCATATTTTTATCAGCGGATTGAAAAAATACAACCTATACGATGAAGTATGGCAGGCGCTGGCTGTATTATTGCCGGTTCAGTCGGTAGGCGTGATGGGCGACGAAAGAACTTATGAAAATGTAGTAGCCCTGCGTGCTGTCGGCTCCACCGATGGCATGACGGCTGACTGGTCGCAATTACCGTACAGTTTTCTGGCCAAAGTTTCCAACGAGATCATCAACAGGGTAAAAGGCGTTAACCGGGTGGTGTACGATATCAGCTCCAAACCACCAGCAACCATAGAGTGGGAATAAAAGAGGTGTGGGTTTGGGTGTGAGTGCGAGTGTGAAATGAGTGTGGCTGTGTTGTGCTCGTGATTTTAAATGATTTCAGCGGATATTTAAAAACCTGTTTACAACAATTCAATTGATCTGCTCGTTCATCTAACGGTTTATTTTATTTTTGAATCAGGTTTACGAAAAGAATCCAATCACTGTGAAGAAGTTAATTATTAGTTTCATAATGCTGTTAGCGGCACTAAGCTTTCAGGCACAGCAACATATAGCCATCGAGAAATCACAAATAGTCAAAGTAAGGGATGGCAAACGGTTTTATATTCACACGGTGCAATCAGGTGAAACGGTGTATTCCATTTCAAAAGTATATGATGTAACAGTTGATGAAATCTATTTTGAAAATACAGAAAGCAAACAAAGTATTTCAATAGATCAGCAGTTGTGGATACCTGTGATCAGTAAGGAAACAGAGCTGAATAAGGAATTGAAGTTTGCCGACTTTGAATTTTTTTATCATATAGCTGAATCGGGTGAAAACTATAAAATTTTATCCAAAGCCTACAATATCCCGGAGGAATATATCCGTAAAGCCAACAGGGACATCACAGCACCTTTTCGGGAAGGGGAATACCTGAAGATCCCTGCTGAATCAGCGTTTAACAAACTGGATGGCGTTTCTGATCTTAGGATTGATGTTGAGCCGGAAGCAGATATTCCAATTGAAACTGTAAGTTTCGATCCGAAAATTCCAGTAGTTCCCGATTTCAGGCATATAGTTAAGCCTGGCGAAACAACAGCAAGCATTGCGCAGGAGTATGAGGTGGATGTTAAGCAGTTAAAAGCGGTTAATATCGGACTCGGCAATACTGTTCAGACGGGCGACCGACTGAGAATTCCGCAACAAAAGATAAAAGAGGAAAAACCTGAGTATATTCAATACAGGGTTAAAAATAAAGAAACCTTGTATAGCATTTCAAGACAATACGGACTGACGGTTAAAGATCTTTTTATAGCCAATGAAGGACTCACCGAAAATATAAGTGAAGGACAGATCATTCGAATACCTAAAAAAGCTGTAGATGATGAATATCTCGTATTTACAGTGCCTTCGAGAACCAGGCTCAACAAAGTAGCGAAATTATATGGTATACCGGCTTATGAAATACGCGATGCAAATCCCGGTATTGAGAACCGCCTGAGTGCGGGGGAGAAGGTGAATATTCCCAAAGGGGATAAAGCCATTCTTACCAAACCTGAACCTGAAAAGGAACTGGATATACATGTCGATGGTGAAGAAGTGGTGATTGAAGAAGCTGGAGAAGAAACAGATATGGATTGCCGGAAAATATTCAAAGCAGATACAAAACGCATTTTTAAAGTAGCACTGATGATCCCTTTCTACCTGGAAGAGATCAAAGATCTAGATACAGCTCAGTTTATGCTCAACGACCAGGATAATTTTAATCCTTTCCGGTTCATTAAATTTTATGAAGGTGCGCTTATTGCTATCGATTCACTGGAGAAGCAAGGAATGCATGTTGAACTTTATGTGTATGATGTGGACCAGAGTATAACGAAAACGGCCAAAGTGTTAAAGGATAGAAATCTGCGAGAGATGGACCTGATCATCGGGCCGTTTTTCAGTCGTAATTTTGACCAGGTGGCTCTCTTTGCCGGTAATTTCGGGATAACCATTGTAAACCCGTTTTCCTACCGTGATGAGATCATCCAAACCTATAAAACGGTTTTTAAGGTTAACCCGGGCGAAAAGTACCAGGTAGAAATACTGCAAAAATTACTGCCCGCTTATTATGAAGATGCCAATATTTTTCTCATCACACAAACTGCTTACAAGGACGCTGATAAAGTAATTGAATTGCAAAATATGATCTCTGAAACTATTCCGGATAAAGTTTTAATCGAAAACAGCGAATTATTTGAACTTGGTGTTGGCGTGGCAAAAAGAGATGAAAATTACAATTCCAATAGTCCAATTCCCATATTTAAATTTGAAGGACGTGAAATAAACCCGGATATGTTGTCAATGCGTATGGACGGAAAAACAATTTTCGACAATACCGTCACAAAAATTAATTATGCTGTCGACAGCCTTTATCCATTTTATAAAAAGGCATCTCCATTAAGGGAGAATTTGGTCATCGTGTACAGCGATAATAAAGCCTTTGTGATGGATGTGATGAACAGGTTGAACGAACAGAGAGATACCTTTGATATCCAATTGATCGGGATGCCCAGTTGGGACCGTTTTGATGAAATTGATCAATACCAGGCCAGTAATCTAAACCTGACCTATTTTACATCTTCTCATGTCGATTACAAGCAGGAAAGAATACAGGATGTGATCTATAAGTTCAGGGCTCAATACAAAACTGAACCCGGCTTAACTGGTTTTACAGGTTTTGATGTTACCTATTATTTTCTTTCATCTTTATTTTATATTGATAAACGTTTTGAAAGATGTATTTCGGATTTTTCAATGGACATGACCCAGAATATTTATCAATTTGCTGATTGTGGGAAAGATCATAATTACGAGAATAAAGGGTGGAATATACTCAGGTATAATAATTTAAAACTCACAAAACTCAGGTTGCCCAAATAAATTTAAGGAATTATGAATTCACTCTTTAAAATTACGATCATACTGTTGCTCACGGGTTTTATGACTTCCTGCGCATCAGATACAAGAAAATCATACTGGGAAAACGGCAATTTGAAATCGGAGTTGCGTTACATTGATGATAAGTTGAATGGACAAGCTACCTGGTATTTTGAAAATGGGCAGAAAGAGCAGGAGGTATATTATAAGGATAATGTGCTTGATGGACCTTTAAAACGATGGTACAGTAATGGTCATCTTGAAACCGAATCGTTTTACAAGAACGGTATTCTTGAAGGAACAGCTGTGACTTATGCTTCAAACGGGAATAAAGTGCTAGAGGAAAATTATGTAAACGATACACTTTCAGGAAAATATTATGAATGGTTTCCTGGTGGCAAAATTAAAATTGAAGGTGCATATTCAAAAGGACTCTTTACAGACAAATGGGTGTATTATGGACCGGGTGGAGATATTGTAGGTGTGGGTAATTTTGATAAGGGTAATGGTATCCAAAAGGCATGGTGGCCCAAAGGCAATTTAAAAAGGGAAATTTCTTATAAAAATAACCTGAAAAACGAGACCGAAAAGTGGTATGATGAAGAAGGGAAGTTGGAAAAAGTACTTTACTTTGAAGATGGCCGGGAAGTGCGAAAGCCATAAAAAAAATTACTTCCGGATAATGACTACCCGAAAGTAATTAAAATACAACTAAGTTCTTAGTTGATAAAATCAAAAAAAATTAGTTTAAAGCAAATTTGATCGGAATATTATAGGAGACACGAACGGGTTGGCCATCTTGTAAACCTGGTTTCCAATTTGGCATTTCGCTAACAACTCTCATGGCTTCTTCATCACAACCACCGCCAATACCACGCAATAATTTCACTTCGCCTACTTTACCACTTTTTTCTATAATAAAGTTGATAAATACACGCCCGTTAATACCTTCTTTTTTTGCGTTCTCAGGATACTTAATATTCTTGGATAGATAAGAAAATAAGGCTTCGTTACCACCAGGAAATGCAGGCATGACTTCTACAACATTGTAAATGGTATCTTTTTCCTGATCACTAAGTTTGAAACTAATTGGTAAATTATAACTTACCCTTACAGACTGGCCCCGTTGGGTTCCCGGTATCCAATCTGGCATTTGGCTCACTACCCTTACAGCTTCTTCATCACAACCTCCTCCAATACCACGTATCACTTTGGTTTCGCCAATAGAACCGTCTTTTTCAACAATGAAATTGACGAATACTTTACCTTCAATCCCTTCTTGCTTAGCTTGGTCAGGATATTTGATGTTAGAGCCAAGATATTCAATTAATGCTTCCATACCACCCGGGTATTCAGGCATTACTTCCACTACTTCAAATGTAGCTTCACTATCCTTACTGACTTCTCCAGTCGGATCAACTTGTTTTTTATCCGGGCTGGAGCATGCAAAAAAGATAACAACCATTGTGGTTGCTATAAAAAGCATACCCAGTGCGAAACGCAACGGGTGTTTTGATTTTTTCATCATATGTAACCTCCTTTTTAAAAGTGAATAACTAAAATTATGTGTTAAAACATTTGACTTTATGCTGCTTGAATGATGTACCAGTAATAACTGATATGCATTCATGGATTGATAATTCTCAATTACCTCATGATCTGTAATGTATTCATGGTTTTCCTTGATCGTCTTTTTGAGTAAATATGCCAATGGATTGAACCATTGAATGATCGTTAGCAATTCGGCAATTATCAGATCGAAAGTGTGGCCCTGTCTACTGTGAATTTTTTCATGTGAAATAATGCCTTCAATTTCGTCTTTCTTCTCGAAAAGTTGCTGGTCGATAAATATCCATTTTAAGAATGAGAAAGTAGGGGAGCCCTTCTGTGTTAATACAAATGTAAGCCCTTCTGATTCAATTGTTTCTGATTTATTGACCAGCCTTCTGATCTGCCATAACCTGAAAATAAATTGCAACGACTTGAACAGAACACCGGCTATATAAATAATGAAAAGGATGGCATATGGAGAGTTGAAATCAACAACATTATTTGAAGGATCTTTGGCGCTGATCACTACTTCATTCAGTGTAAATGAAGGAATTCCGGAACGGATGATCACTTCACCAAGCTGTATCGAGGCTACCGATACTATTTGCGTGGCATTATAAGGGATGAACGGTAAAATAATCACCACTAAAAGCGTAAACAAAAGAAAATACCTGCTAAAGTTAAAATAGGCTTCTTTCCTGAAAAACAACTCATAGCTTATATACAAAATAGCTAAGCTCAGGCTTGACTTGATCAGGTATATGAATAGAAAATCCATGTTAGAGATATATATTGCTATTTTTTCTTTTGTTCGATTTCTTTTTCGATCAAGGCTTTAATTTCCTCTAGTTCCTGCAGACTCAAATCCTGGTCTTTCGTAAAAAAAGAGGTGAGTGCCATATACGAATTGCCAAAATAATTACTTACAAATCCTTTAAAGTGTTTCTTCCGGTATTCCTTTTTTGATACCAGCGGATAATATTCATGTGCTTTTCCAAATGCCTTGTAATCAATGAACCCCTTTTTTTCAAGTATTCTTACAATGGTAGATACCGTATTATAGGCAGGTTGAGGTTTCGGAAAATGATCCAGAATATCCCTAACATAAGCCTTTTCAAGGCGCCACAAAACCTGCATCACTTGTTCTTCGGCACGGGTAAGTTGTTTCATGAGTTGTTTTCTTTCTATAACTAAAAAATTAGTTAATTATTGCAAAGAAAATAAAAAACTTAGCAATTGTCAAGTAAATAACTAAATATTTAGTTGATTGTCGTAAATATGATAAAATTTGAAACAATTTCGGTCAGATTATTTAGAAGCAGTAAAAATTCTTGTTTTTTGTAAACAAACGTTTGCATGTCGATAAATAAGTATAATTTTGCACTGTTATTAAATTAACAATGTGAAAAAATAACAGTTTAGATTAATCACAAAATAAAGAGGTTATGGACCTGAATAAAATAATGAATAACCTGGAGAAAAAACATCCGGGTGAAGTAGAGTATCTGCAGGCTGTACGTGAAGTACTTGAGTCCATCGAAGAGGTTGTAAATGAGAATCCACACTTTGAGGCAGCAGGAATTATCGAAAGAATTGTTGAACCTGACCGTATTTTAACATTTAAAGTTCCATGGGTAACGGATAGCGGGAAAGTGGAAGTAAACCTGGGGTATCGTGTCCAGTTTAACAATGCAATCGGACCCTATAAAGGCGGACTGCGGTTTCACCCGAGTGTGAACCTAAGCATCCTGAAATTTTTAGGTTTCGAGCAAATTTTCAAAAATTCGCTGACTACACTGCCTATGGGTGGTGGTAAAGGTGGTTCTGATTTCAACCCGAAAGGTAAATCAGACAAAGAGATCATGCGTTTCTGCCAGGCGTTTATGTTGGAATTATGGAAAATTATAGGTCCTGATACAGACGTACCTGCCGGTGATATTGGTGTTGGCGGAAAAGAAATAGGTTATTTATACGGCATGTATAAAAAATTACAGCGTGAGCACACCGGCGTATTAACCGGAAAAGGCCTTGGCTGGGGTGGTAGTTTGATCCGTCCGGAAGCCACCGGATTTGGAACTGTATATTTTGCACAGGAAATGCTGGGAACTAAAAATGAAACTTTTGTTGGTAAGACAGTTGCCGTCTCGGGTTTTGGAAACGTTGCCTGGGGCGCCACCATGAAAGTGACTGAATTAGGCGGTCAAGTGGTTACCATTTCTGGTCCTGACGGATACATTTATGATCCTAAAGGCATTTCAGGCGAAAAAATTGAATATATGCTGGAGTTAAGGGCATCCAATCAGGACATCGTAGCGCCTTATGCTGAAGTATTTCCTGAAGCTACTTTTATCCCCGGGAAACACCCATGGGAAGTGAAAGTGGATGTAGCTTTACCTTGTGCTACTCAAAATGAGTTAAATGAAGAAGACGCCAAAAACTTGATCAAGAATGGTTGCATGTGTGTAGCAGAAGGTGCCAATATGCCATCAACGCCCGAAGCGGTTCATTTGCTGCAGAAAAGTGGTGTATTGTTCGGCCCCGGAAAAGCAGTTAATGCAGGCGGTGTAGCTACCTCAGGATTAGAAATGACACAAAATGCTGAAAAACTGGCATGGACACGTGAAGAAGTGGATGCCAAACTGCACCAGATCATGCGTAGCATCCATGAAGCTTGTGTAAAACATGGAGCCAAAGCTGACGGATCAATTGACTACGTAAAAGGTGCCAACGTTGCCGGTTTCCTTAAAGTAGCCAATGCCATGATTGATTTAGGAATATTGTAATTTTAAGGTTTGTCAACATATAAAAGCTCCTTCAATATTGAAGGAGCTTTTTTTTGTGTAATGATGACGATATCTGAGTAGATTATTTCACATACTTTCCTGTCAATTTGTTTTACTAAACCTATACACATAACCAATGCTGAGTTCTGAGAAATCTGCCTGTAAAAAATTGGCATTAATGTGTGCTCCTATATAAACATTATTTTTAGGGTTCCTGCTAGTGCTGACAGCATATACCTTTAACCCCAGTCGGGTTGCAAATATCATTTTTAGCTGATACTTAAATTCACTGTCGTCCTCAAATTCACGATTAAACTCTTCATAAAATGGTTTGAAAAGATTTATACCGATTTCACTATCCATACTTACATGTCCCAAAAATAATTCACAACCAACAAAGACAAATATATTCGAAGAATTCCAAAAATCATTCTCGCTCATGCCTGATGTTTGTATCAGGTTTAAATAATTGTGGTATTGCTGATAGAAACGATATGTCATACCTAAACCAACTTTTACTAATTGATTAAATATGATCCCACCACTTGCAGATATACTCTGAACAATTCTTTTTTGGTCATCAATAGATCCCATTGCACCACCAAGTACATGATAACCCAAACCATTCCTGACTGATATAAAATAATTTCTTGATTGCTTTTTAATTGGTTTTTCAAGACCGAATAATTGCTGATCATTAAGTGGTTTTAAGTAAAATCTAGAAGTAAA
The DNA here is from genome assembly GCA_002869465.1 of Marinilabiliales bacterium. GTDB lineage: Bacteria > Bacteroidota > Bacteroidia > Bacteroidales > F082 > UBA4459. Next base: position 1,942 of record PKSW01000130.1, on the reverse strand, counting down.
ACTGAATAATAGGGAGTTTAAACCGAGATTAGGTAGCTGAGTATGTCCGTTAGAGTGATGAATAAACCCACCACCAATACTTAAAGCAGTGACTGGTGTTACATAGATATTATAATGTAAAGTAGATTCAAATGCCCATGTAAATGTAGACCCAATGGCCAAATTATATGGGTTAGAATCTTCATTATAAAATTTTGTAAAATATGAAGCACCCAACCCAATCTTGAAATAAAAATTACCCGCTTGTTTTTTTGAAGTACTTATTGCTATAAATGGAATAACACTGTAGGCGTTTCCGAAAACGTCATTTTTACCGAAATTAGAATAAGTTACAGATATTCCAACTGAAGGGTAATTATAAAATACAGACCAGGAAAGACTAGTATCTTGAATATATTTACCAAAGCTCACTGAAAAGATGCGTTCAAGTTCGGTTTTAGGAAAATTGGAATTTGAAGGTAAGGCTTTTCCAATCAATAGCTCAGGTTGTATGAAGAAAGCAGCCTTCTTATTGCTATCATTGCCCGTTTGTGCCTGAGCAATTGAAGCCATAAAAATACAACAAATGATGAAAAAGTATAGATGCTTCATATTGCGCTCCATCTGTCCAAGTAACTTTAATGGAATTCAGTGGGTTTTGACTGTCAGATACAAATATAAAACATGTTAACGGTTTGACAATTTGGAATTATTTCAAATTATTATTAAAAGTCAACACAATTGGCTTCTAATTGTTATCAATTGACATTGGTTTTGATTTATTACTTTAGCGCTTTAAAATTTGAAATTTATAATAGAAAAAATGAATAAGAAGCAGGCTAAGCCATTTATTGCCAAACATTTGTTTACACAGGATTTGTTAGGTGGAATCATCCTGATCGCCTCCACTATTATAGCTGTTATTTGGGCCAATTCAAATTTTTATGAGCAATATCATTACGTGTGGCATGAGGTTAAAATGGGATTTGTTTTTGGTGAAATTAATACCGTAGCAACCATAGGCCACTGGATCAATGACGGGTTGATGGCCTTGTTTTTCTTTACCATCGGACTGGAAATCAAACGCGAAGTAATGGCTGGAGATTTATCCACCTGGAAAAAGGCTTCATTACCCTTGGCGGCTGCTATTGGGGGGATGGTGATCCCGGCGCTGTTTTATGTGATTGTAAATGTTAGCAACCCTCAGAATTTAAATGGTTGGGGCGTTCCAATGGCAACTGATATAGCTTTTGCGCTGGGCTTACTGGCCATGATTGGTAAAAGGGTGCCACTCAGTTTAAAAATATTTTTAACGGCACTGGCCGTAGCTGACGACCTGGGAGCCGTGTTGGTTATTGCTGTTTTCTATACCAAATCGATCGATTTTACTGAGCTGATGCTTGGTGGATTTTTCCTTCTGGTGCTGATGGGTGCTAATTACCTGGGTGTGCGCAGAACCGTTTTCTACGGACTGGTTGGATTTTTAGGAGTATGGATGGCTTTTCTTTATTCGGGTGTTCACGCTACTATTGCTGGTGTATTGATCGCTTTTACCATTCCTGCTCGGACAAAAATAAGTGAATCGGTATATGTGAGTCAACTTTATAGGTTAACACGAATTTTTGACAGCATTGAGCCAAATAAAAATACGCTACTTACTAAAAAACAACTTAAAACTATAACAAAGATTGATGAACTCAGCGACAAAGCACATACACCTTTACAAAAACTGGAACATGCACTGCACCCGGTGTCAACCTTTATTATTCTCCCATTATTTGCTTTAAGTAATGCAGGAGTTCATATCGCAGGTAATATCGTTGAACTGATTTTAAACCCTATTTCTATTGGTATTATTTTTGGTCTCACATTAGGTAAACCCCTGGGTATTGCATTTGCAGCAAAATTAATTGTCTGGTTGAAAATATCAAAACTGCCGGAAGGTATGAACTGGAGCCATGTG
>PKSW01000267.1 GCA_002869465.1 Marinilabiliales bacterium | reverse complement strand
ATTCGAATCATCAAAGTAACCATCTCCACTAGTAAACCAGCTGATGCTCAGATATGAGTAAGGTACTGTGCCCCCCATTATCTGGACGGCATCCTGGTTTTTACAAATGGTTGCATCATCGCCCGCGTAAGGATATGGCAATGCAAATGCAAAGGGGCTTTCATGGCCATTCACCTGCGCATCAGCTAACATTAAGGTGCTATCCAAAGCCGTTACGGCAATGGAATCTGAAATATCGACGCCACTTAGTAAAAAAGAGGTATCGATACTGGCTGAAAGCGCATTTTGAAAACTATAATTTTCAAAACCTCCGAAATACACTTTATAAGATTTTTGATCTTTTTCAGGATTGGAAAACCATGAAATTTTAACATCTCCATCCACCAGCTGTTTGATCACCCTAAAAGGTGGCGAAACAGGATTCGTGGTATCGGCTTCCGATAATACAGGTTCATAATATATCACGCCCAGAATCGGGTCATCATTTTTGTCATAGATCAATTTCGGGATATATTCATCGGAAGCAACATGCCAGTAATTGTTGTCGAGATCAACATCATTCTGTGTTTTATTGATGATTATATTTTCCTGTTCAGGCATCGGAAAAATATTGGTTGCGCTGAAAACAAAATCCCCGCTTTCACGCATATCAAATATAGTTACCTCGTTTGACGAAAAGGTATTATTCAAGAACTCATTTCCCTCCGATCCAGTGGAAAGTGTAATACCATATTGGTTCTGATAAAAACTATTATTGGAAACATGGCTCCCGCTGGTATATGGATCATAAAAAAGAGCCATATGATTTTTCCAGAATATATTGTTTGTAATATCAATGGAGTCCTGGGCCAGTAAAATGGCAAAGCCTTCTCCTGCCCCATTATTTATCAATATATTTTTTGAGATGGTATTCCTTCCATAGGCTTCACCGCCGCCATCATCCATCCAGATACCGTTATTTCCTCCTTCTATTAAATTATTCTCAACCAGGTTATTTATAAATATTCCGCCATAGGCTTTCAATAAATACAAATTATGGTTTGAGTTTTTAAGAATACATCCTTTCACGAAGTTTCCAGAAGCCTCACTGCCATTGGTAGCCACAATTTCAATACCATCATAGTTGTCCTGAAGAAGGCAATCTATAATGCTACAATCTTTACTATTGTAAAGCCGTGCCCCGATATTCTGATTATTTAGAATGCAAGTATTTTCGATTCGTACTTGCTGGCTGTTATAAATGTCAATAGCTATTTCAGCGTCTGTAATATTTGCGTAAGATATTTTATTTAATTCTGACCCGGAAACACCTGTGTAACTTATTCCTTTCCACTTCCAGCCATCCCTCAGCTCAACATGATTGGGCAGAAAATTTACGGAATCGATTTCATTATTTTGCCGGCCATTCACCATCAGATTACCCCCTAATACTAAAATTCCCCTTCCCTGGTCAACTTTAACTGTAACTCCTGATTGAATTGTAAGGGTAATTCCCGCCGGGATTCTCAGATCTTTATAAACGACATACACATTTTCATTTGTCCAGATCTCGTCTTCAGCAAGGGTTCCCCCCACCAGTATTTCCTCTGCTGAAACATAGCTAGCAAACCATAAAAAGAAAATTATCGTAAACAGTATTCTGAAAACACGATTGCCCCCAATATTCAGACCGAAAATCTGGTAAAGGGATTTCCTATTGACAGTATTAAAGGTATATTTTCTTATTGGTATGAACATGTATGAAGCAATATTTTACCTAGAAATAAAAAACCAAACCCAGTTTTAATCCTATAGCATTAAATTTAGTGTCAATTGGATAGTCAGGAATTAAAGAGTTGAGATATCCTGCATAGTACAATTCTGAATTAAAATCGACCTTATCAGCTAGTTTATACTTTAAACCTGCGCCTAACAGAAACGAATAATTCACTTCATTAAAATCCAAATCATCGAAATCCGTTCCCTCTGCCTGATCATCACCTGGAATCGCTATACCATTCTTATAAATCAGCATGCTAAGTTGTCCGCCTGCTTTCAAATACAAACGCATTTTGGGGCTCTTATACACATCAAAGGATGCAGATACGTTCAATTCCAGATAGCCAAGCGTATTCGTCTTTTCATAGCTGTATTCCCTGGTTTCCAAGGGTATCCATGATGAATCCGTCACATAATACCAGGCAGTATCTGTATTTATAACTGTGTAATATGCATCAATTGTATCTGTATCAAAGAACCCCCCTTCACTGCTGCTGTATTGTTGTGTGAAACGCTGGTTAAATTGCGTTAATCGCAGACCAAATAAAATATTCCACCTATTTAATAACTTCATCGCATCTATACCCAGAGAAAAGCTCCTTAAAGAAAACGATTTTTGATCTTTAACTACTGAAAAATCACTTAGTAGTGGAGCAGCAAAAATATCCATCGCCCATCCTTTATCCCGTTCCATTCCCTCCTGGAAATAATCAACCGGTATTTCCTTAATTTTTGTCTGTACTGGTTTTTCGGGCTTCTGCTGTTCAATAAAAACGGTATCTATTACCCTGATGGTGTCCACCCGAAAAACAGTATCTTTCAAAAATATGGTATCAAGCCTATAGTCCATTTCAATTGCCGGGATATCAAATTCAGTAACAATAATTTCGTCATTTGCTTCAGTTTTGACTTCTTCCTGGCTTTCTGTTTGCAGATCATTTATAATGGATTCGTTTGCTTGAAATAAGACTATCTGGTTGCCAATCTGCTTGTGCACCAAGCCTGTATTGGAGAGTATATTGTCAAGCACTTTTTGTATACTTTCTTCTTTATACACATAACTTATTCGGGTTTCAAATACCGGATCATTTGCATCATATGAGAAATTCAACTTGCTGGTTTTGGAAAGCTGCATCAAAACTTCAGAAAGTTTTTCATTTTGAAAAGACACTGTGGAACTTCCTTGCACACCCGATTGTGCGTACATGGGCGTAAGGGCGATCAATCCCAATATAATAGCCAAGCAAAGTCGATAATTCTGCAACAGAATTTTATGCTGCCGGAGCTTGTTTTTGATTTCGCATTTTACAATTGCATCCCTCATTCTCATTAGTTGTAAAGAGTAACTAAGAATCGGGTGCTAATCTACAAAAAAACTGAGGATGGAATAATGTATAAGGATTTATTTAAGCAGAACGTTTTGGCCGTCAAATGTATATTCGATTCCGAAGATCGTATGTATCGATTCAAATATGCTTTCCGGTGT
>PKSW01000462.1 GCA_002869465.1 Marinilabiliales bacterium | reverse complement strand
GTCCGCCATTAAAGAAAAATGGGAAGGCGTTGTGGTAGTCAGATTAACTATTCAGAAAGATGGAACATTCGCTGTTGATGCTTCAAATAGTGTTGATGAGCGAATGAGAAAACAAGTTGTATCTGCCATTTATGATTTAGATGAAAATGCAGCGTATTATGCACAATTTGCAGGACAGCAAGTGACACTTAAACTAAAATTTGATCTTAAATTGGTATAATTTGGTTGTGAAACTGTCCTTAAAAGGATATAGCCCTGTCTTAACTGATGGGGCTTTTTGTTTTTTGGAAATAGATTCTGCAGTATATTACCCTTTGTAGATATAGTAATATTTGATACAGGGATAAAAAAAAGAAGCGTAAAATTTTACGCTTCTCTTAATTCTGTCAGCTTTCATCTGTAAGATGAATAATAACTGTTTCCTCTTACTTGTTTGTTTGTTTTTCAATTATTAGTACCGCTTTTAAAGAAAATTATACCCCCAACATTAAAATAATTTCTATCTATTGTTTATTCATACCTCACCTTCACCATCATACCGTTAGCAACCTCATCACCTACCTGCAGCCTGTAATAATATAATCCCTTAGCTTGATTCTGTGCATTTCACTGTAACTGCTGTAAGCAATGAAACTGAATGTTAATTTACATGCTTACTCGATAACAATACCATCAAGCATTGTTTCGATATCCGTACTTGCTTTTCCCATTACTTCTGAAATTGTTCCACCAAACATTTTGCCCATCAGTCCTATATTCATTTCAGCAATGAATATTTTTCCATCATTTGATTCATAGACACCTATGCCAAGGGGCATCATTGAACTTACAAGCTTATCTTTATCAGCATTTAATATTTGATGCGCATATTCGGGCTGACATAATGAGACTATTTTAACCTGGGTCATATCGTAAAATCCTGCACTAATAATATTTTTCCTTATATCAAATGTAATTGGTGTTTTCCAATCATTGGTATTTTTTACAGCTTCTTCTACAAGGCTAACTGTCTCATTAAATTCGAATTTGCTTTCATATACATTAATCATCATTTTAGGCATCATGAACCATACACAAATACCCATAACAATCATTCCAGCAAGAAATCCGATAATAAAAGGCTTTAAAAACTTTTTCATGGCATTTAGTTTTTAGTTTAACAAGCATAATTGGGCAATGCAAGATACTAATAATGAGGGTGGATGTCAAGGAGAGAATGCTGAAGCTCATTTATTATAGACGCCTTCAATACCTAATGTTGTATATTAGAATTTTCTATAAGAGAACGTGCATAAAATGGAAACCCGAATAAGAAAATCAGTTTATAGTTTGCATAACCTCATTTACAATAAGATCCATTGTATTCCCCCAATTGATTTCACATTCTGTCCTGGAAATGCCAATCCATTGGTTTAGCGCTACGATAACAACATCCTGATCAGGGATGACAACTATGAACTGGCCTCCGTAACCATTGGCAAAATAGTAATCATGTCCATCCTTACTGCCCGTCCACCAGAAATATCCATACCCATTTTGATAAGGAATGATGTTTTCCGTTGAAATTTGACTTTCAGTTGCTTCTGAAATCCAATTCTCAGTAACAATTCTGGTCTCCCCGTACATACCTTTGTCAAGATACAGTTGGCCAAATTTGAGTAGTCCTTCTGCAGTCATATCCATAGTAACACCACCATAGTAGAATCCTTGTTTATCTGTATACCATGCATAATCATTTATTTCCATTGGTTCGAAAAGATACATTTCAGCAAATGCGAGAGAATTCATACCACTCGCTTCTGTCAAAATCACCGATACAAGATGTGCATTCCCATCGCTGTAATTGAACTGCGTTCCCTGATCGTATGTCATCTCCTTGTCAAGAATATAGTTGACCTGGTTGGGTGCGTTTACCCACTCATTAAACTCGGACTCAGGACCTATCTCTTTCCATGGAATCCCTGAACTCATCCGGATCAGGTTTTTAATTGAAATAGATGCTTTGTCAGGCTCCAGTGGGTAAATCTCAGGACTTATATAATCACCCACTGTCTGATTTATATCATCAATGTACCCTTTGTCGATTGCAATACCAATAAGGGTTGTCGTAACACTTTTTGTGACGGATCTAATATCATAAAGTGAGTCGCGTATACTTCCGTGAAAATACGCTTCTGAAATTAGCACACCATCTCTTGACAACAACAGACAATGAAGCTGATCCAGATCATCAGCATGCTCGTATGCTGCTATTAATTTATCTTCATCAATGTGATGGTTTGATGCAAGAGGAAACTGGTAACTGTCGCTACCGTCAGGATTTACGTTCTGCTTGTCTTTATCCGAGCATCCGAATAGAAGAATGATAGGGAAAATCAGGAAAAATAAAAGACTGATCTTATTCATGGTTGCGTTTATTATTAATGATGATATTATGATGCAAACAAATGCATCATTTATACAAATATAGCAGGAGCTTTTCTGCCTTCAACACAAAACATTTCTCAAAGACGACTTCTAAGATACAAATAATGAGGGTGGCTGTCAAGGAGGTAGATGTAATAAAAACCCCCGCCAATCTTTTAACCCTAATTGACGGGAGCAACTAAAAACCCTTGCTATGAACAAGGTTTTTTAAAGATACTATTTTTACCCAACATTTGTCAAGCTATCTCAACTTCACCAGCTTTTCATTGGCAGTAGCATCACCCACCTGTAACTTGTAATAGCAAATCCCAAATGTTAATAAAGTGTTAATTAACATAGAATTAACAAAGGTTTTTATTTTATTATGGTTTCTTTGCCCAGAAATTTGTTAACTAAACAAATCTGTATTTAAAATTCATAACAATGAAAGCCAAAGTGAGAATAATTAGACAAATTTTAGAAATGGCATTATTTATTGCTGTTCCCTTATTTATTATTTTATTAATAGTTTTGTAATAGTGTACATCAGCATATAAGGTTTCTGCAAATAAATTTTACTCCCCTTTTTTTATTTAGCAAATACATTTACGATTATATAACGCTTTCTTGAGTTCAGAATTTATTTGAGTGAGGGTTATTCTTTAAAACAACCTTTGTAATTGAAAAAGACGGTTCCGTATATGACGCGATGATGTATTGACGGCGATTGTGATGAAGAAGCCTTAAGATTAGTAAATAACATGCCGAAGGGGAAGGGATCAAATATCCGGGATTAGAATCCTTCACGCAACATGAACTGGCTAAAGAGCAGATGAATGGATTTG
>PKSW01000339.1 GCA_002869465.1 Marinilabiliales bacterium | reverse complement strand
GAGTCTGCTGCATAGGAGATCATAGTGGATCCATCTACGGATGCGCCTTTGGTAATCAAATAATTGGTACAAGCGGAAGCTGGGTTTATCAGGCCCGCTAACATAATCGTAATAATGGCAAAGCTTAAAAAATGACGTTTCATAAAGAATTATTTTTTTGATTTAATGATTGAATTTTCAAGAGAATTACAAAAGTAATAGAATTGTTGATTTGGTTAATGTGAATGTCTGAATAACATTATAAATAAGAAAGTTTATGATAGAAGTTTCAAAGCGTGTTCCTTATCCTTCGTCAATTGGTCTGACAACTCCGTGAGGCTATTGAATTTACGTTCATCACGCATTCTATCAACAAAAATGATGGTGATTTCCTCCCCATAGATTTGTTGGTCGAAATCAAAAATATGTACTTCGATGGTCAGGTCTCCATGGTCTATAGTAGGCCGGTATCCGATATTGCACATACCTTTGTAGATACGCCCCATATATGCCACTCGGCAGGCATATACGCCCACGGCAGCAATCAGTTTAAATTCATCTGCCACATCAATATTAGCGGTCGGGAATCCAATATCACGCCCAATAGATTTGCCTTTTACCACTTTGCCAGTGATAGAATATTCGTATCCCAGGAAATTATTTGCAGCCAAAACGGCTCCGCTATTTAACAACTTTCGAATTTTAGTGGAGCTTACTGGAACATCATTCTCGTATTGTGCATCCACTTTCAACACATTAAAACCCTTTTTCCGTCCCATCTTTGACAGCATTTCAAAGCTGCCGCCCCTGTCTTTGCCAAAATGATGATCGAATCCGATAACAATCACCTTAGGGTTTATTTTTTCCAATACCAGTTCATTAATGAATTCTTCGGAAGAAATACGTGCAAACTCTTTGGTGAATGGCACAATGATCAGGTGGTCGATACCTGCTTCTTCCAGGCGGTTGATCTTTTTCTCCTGGGTATTGATAAACTTCAGGTTTTCACTATCGAGACCGAGTACAATACGGGGGTGCGGATAAAAGGTAATGACTACCGTTTCGCCGCCAATTACATCTGCTTCTCGCCGCATGGTATTAAAAATAGCCTGATGGCCCAGGTGGACACCGTCAAATGTGCCAACAGTTACCACAGCATTATGGATGGGTTTAAAATCTTTTATACAGTTATATATTTTCACTAAACGAGATGGTTTTTAATGAGATATGCTGCAATCTGCACCGCGTTTGTGGCAGCACCTTTCCTGAGGTTATCGCTAACCACCCACATATTGAGTGAATTGGGCTGAGAGAAATCACGTCTTAAACGTCCAACGAAGACCTCATCTTTGCCTTCGGCTAAAATAGGCATCGGGTACATATTGCCTTCCGGAAAATCAAAAATAACCACGCCCGGCATAGTACCCAGTAAACGCTTTACTTCGTCCAGTACAAAATCATTTTCAAATTCAACATTTACGGCTTCCGAATGTCCTCCGATCACCGGCACACGAACTACCGTGGCAGTTACATTTACGTCTGACTGAAGAATTTTACGGGTTTCGTTCACCAATTTGACCTCCTCTGTCGTGTATCCGTCTTCCATAAAATCGCCGCCCTGCGGAATCACATTCAGGTCAATTTGATGCGGATAGAACTTTTCTCCCTTGATGTTGTTTCTCTCATTCATCAGCTGCTCAACACCTTTGGAACCGCTGCCACTCACCGACTGATATGTAGAAACCACTACCCTTTTTAGTCCATATTTGTTGTTCAGCGGAAACAGCGCCATAACGAGTTGGATAGTTGAACAATTTGGATTGGCAATAATTTTATCTTTCTCAGTAAGCACATTTCCGTTTATCTCGGGTACAATAAGCGGTACATCCTCGTCCATCCGCCAGGCTGAAGAATTGTCAATAACGGTTGTTCCGGCTTTTTTAAATTTTGGTGCCCATTGAAATGATGTGGTTGCTCCTGCTGAAAAGATAGCAATATCAGGTTTTTTGGAAAGGGCAGTTTCCAGAGAGATCACTTCATATTCCTTACCTGAAAACGTGATATTTTTTCCAATGGACTTTTCTGAAGCAACAACCAACAATTCTGAGACACCAACAGATGTTGCTTCCAGTACTTTAAGAATTTCTCTACCAACAAGTCCGGTAGCTCCAACGACAGCAATCTTCATTTTTTATTAAATTTACCCCATAAATGAACAAGCTGCAAAATTATTAAAAAAATGAGATATTTTTTTGTGCTGTTTCTATGCTTGCCCTTGCTTGTTGCAGCGCAGGTTTTTGATAATTTTGAAGATGGTGATTTTAATAATAATCCACAATGGACGGGTACTACAGATAAATTTATCATCAACTCCAATACACAACTTCAATTGGATGATACAGAAGCTGGATTATCATACCTGGTTACACAAAACACAATCGCAAATGATGCCGAATGGCGTTTATGGATTAAACTTTCATTCAGTCCTTCTGATAATAACAACGCACGATTTTATCTGATCAGCGATCAACAGGATGTAACACAGGCCTTAAATGGATATTTTTTGCAGTTTGGCGAAGGAGGCAGTGAAGATGCCATAGAACTTTTCAGGCAGGATGGAAGCAGCAGCGAATCGGTTTGTAAGGGTACAAATGGATTACTTGCTTCATCCTTTGAAATACGGATTAGAGTTACCAGAGATGTTTCCGGAAACTGGCAGGTGTTTGCCGACCCAACAGGCGGCGACAACTTCCAGTTGGAATGCGTAGGCAACGACCCAATCTATGCTACAACAAATTTCATTGGGTTATACTGCAAATACACGGTTAGTAACAGTACAAAATTTTATTTTGACGACATATATGCTGGCGAGATCATTGTGGATAATGAACCACCCGAACTTCTCTCTGTGAGCGCCGGAACCAACACCACTTTGCTATTGGTTTTCAACGAATCGCTGGAAGCACAGAGTGCTGAAAATGTGGAAAACTATACAGTGGATAATGAAATAGGGATGCCGGTAAGCGCCACTTTGGTAGAAGGAAATGCATCACAGGTATTATTGGAATTCGATGCTCCATTTATCAATGGGTTTAATTATTCCTTATCGGTTTTAGGCATTAAAGATTTGGCTGATAATATAATGGAGCCCCAGCAGATACCATTTTCATATGTCGTGGCAGCAGCATCTGATGTGGTGATCAATGAAATTATGGCCGACCCTTCACCTGAAGTCGGGTTACCGAATTTTGAATACCTTGAACTTTTCAATCAAACGGATGCCAGCATCAGTCTGAATGACTGGATACTTACGATCGGAACAAGTGATAAAGTTTTTGAAAATGTTTCCATCGAACCCAATGGATATCTCATT